>DYJK01000155.1 GCA_020723165.1 Melioribacter roseus
TATCATCTATTTTTTTTGCGCACAAAATTATCTCTTATTTTATTAACAAGCACTTCTTAATTTCGATAAAATCACCAGACTGAAGAACTAGATAATAAATACCCGAAGTTAATTTACTGCCGTTAAATTCGACTTCGTAAATGCCGGCATCTAATTGTCCCTTTACCAATGTTGTTACTAACTCTCCTAGAATATTGTAAACTTTTAATGTCACAAACACACCCCTTTGGTTCCCCTCTCTAGAGGAGACATCAGGTTGTAGTGGTGGAATTGTATATTTTATAGTTGTGTGCGGATTGAAAGGATTAGGATAATTCTGCTCTAACTTCAATTGGTAAATATTTTCCATACAAACCGAAACAATCTCAGAATATTGATAACTCCCGTCAAAATCGATTTGCTTTAATCTGTAGTAAAATTCTTTTCCTCCGGTAGGGCTATCAGTAAATGTATATTCTTTAGATGAGTGGCAATTACCGTGACCTTGTACAAAACAAATCGTTTCCCATTGTAGAGACGGGTCATGACCCGTCTCTACAGCAGTTCGTTCTACATTAAATCCATAATTATTTACTTCTGTAGCCGTTGACCAGTTAAGTGTAACTAAATTATCATTCACAGTCGCAGTGAAAGATGTGAGCTCAACGGGAAGCGGTGCTTGAGACCACGAGGTTGCAACACGAATACCATCGATAATGACATTCTGATTAGGATTACTCTGTCTAAGAGCAATATTATCAATATCAGATGGATCGCTAGTGCTACCGCTTTCATCAGTCGTTGTAATTGGACCCAAATCAGGAGAACCAGCATTTACTTCTGAATCTGGAACACCAGAAGATTTTATCCACATGCTCACTTCATCATTTAAAGTACCCGAAACAAATGAATATTTTAGTATTATTAAATATGTGGTATTTCTAGCATAATTAAATGATGTCTTAACATGCGCAGATGTAGATTTTGTTTGTGATAAACCAAAAGCAATATTTGGATTTTCGTAGTCAATCCAAAATCTTGCAAAAGCAGTAGTCCCACTTCTAAGATGTAAAACATATTCTTCAGAAATTGTAGAATGATTTGTTGTTACATTTACTAAAAAACTCACATAAATACTTCCAGAGGACACGGCGGATGAAAAAGTTTTTCTCACATCTTCTCCATCATTATCTAATAAAGCAGCATTCCCAATATCAGAATTGACATAATCAGTGTATACTAAACCCCCATTGTTGACAGTTATTGGATTTGTCCCTGAAGAGCTAAATGCTGTCCAACCATTTGATGTTAAATTTTGATCAGCAGTGTAATCAAAATTCTCTTCCAATAATTGTGAATAAACAATAGATGACAAAAAGAGCGAGAACAAAATTATTTTCTTCATATCACCCTCTGTAAGGAATGATTTTGTATATCGTCAAAATTGGTAGGATTGGAATTTTCTTTTAATAAACTAATAAATTTCAATTAAAAAGTAATTTGAATTTTTTGTTAATTAACATTGTTCTAACTAAACAAAAGACATCGTGACTTATGAAAAAGCAAATTTTTTTGTTAACCAACATTGTATTACTTTTAATTTTACTTGGCTGTAATTCAAAAGCAAATAATAATGTAGAGAAGAAAAATGAGGCGGTAATGATCGATTCATCAAAAGTAGAAATGGCAACTTTCGGTTCAGGATGTTTCTGGTGTACCGAGGCAATCTTTGAAAAATTGAAAGGTGTAATAAATGTTGAATCAGGTTACTCGGGCGGTAACGTTCCTAATCCATCTTACGAAGCAGTCTGCACCGGTTTAACCGGTCATGCAGAGTGTACACAAGTAACTTTTGATCCGTCAATTATTACTTACACAGAATTATTGGAAGTATTTTTTAAAACACACGATCCAACAACTTTAAATAGGCAAGGTGCAGATTCCGGTACACAATACCGTTCTGTTATTTTCTACCATAACGATCAGCAGAAAACCATCGCAGAAAAAGTGAAGAAGGATTTAAGCGAAGCAAAAATTTGGGATGATCCTATTGTAACAGAAATTACTCAATTCAAGAAATTCTATACTGCAGAAGACTATCACCAGGATTATTATGAAAAGAATCCGTTCCAGGGATATTGCAATTTTGTGATTACACCAAAGGTAGAAAAATTTAAAACCGTATTTGCCGATAAAATCAAAAAATAGAATTACCGTTCAATAGATCGAAAAAATGAATTTTATTTTTATCAAATCCTAAATTGATCTTTGCACCATGTTTGTATTTTATATCGGGTTTTAACCTTGCAGTAATTTGTGTCTTGTCTAAATGGAAATAGATATACACTTCACTCCCCATCTGCTCAACTACATCTAAATCGGCATTAAATGTTTCCGCATTCCCCGTGGATTCTACAAAATTTTCCGGGCGGATTCCTAATATTATTTCTTTGCCGATGTAATCAAATAATTTATTTGATTGTTCTCCAGTTACAGAGAATGAAATTGCACGATTCGTATTTTCAAATTTAATTCCATTGCTGCTAATAATTCTGCCTTCAATAAAATTCATTGCTGGACTCCCGATAAAACCGGCAACAAATTTATTTATAGGATTATCATACAAATTCATTGGCGTATCTACCTGGTGAACAATTCCATCTTTCATCACAACAATTCTGCTTCCCATCGTCATCGCTTCTGTTTGATCATGAGTTACATACACTACAGTTGTTTCAAGTTTTTGATGGAGACGGGCAAGTTCGGAACGCATTTGAACACGGAGTTTTGCATCGAGATTACTTAACGGTTCATCAAACAAAAATACTTTTGGCTTACGAACTATCGCGCGCCCGACTGCAACACGCTGCCGCTGGCCTCCTGAAAGTTGCTTTGGTTTCCTATCAAGTAAATGTTCTATATCTAAAATTTTAGCAGCATAACTAACACGTTCTTTTATTTCAGCTTTATCAAACTTTCTGAGCTTGAGTCCAAATGCCATGTTTTCAAAAACTGTCATGTGAGGATAGAGCGCATAATTCTGAAATACCATGGCAATGTCGCGGTCCTTGGGTGGAACATCATTGACAATCTTTCCATCAATATAAATCTCACCTTCGGATATTTCTTCAAGTCCGGCAATCATTCTTAATGTTGTACTTTTTCCGCATCCGCTCGGTCCAACCAAAACGACAAATTCTTTATCTTTTATTTCAAGGTTAACATCGCTAACAGCTCTGTTTTTCCCTTCATAAACTTTACCGACATTAACTAGTTTTACTTCTGCCATGGTTTCTCCATTTTTTAATTCTGAGGAACGCCCGCTTCGATGAGCGAAGCGAGGCGAGAAGTGACGAAGAATCTCCTAACATCTTGTGTAAAAGATCAAAGCCATATCTACAGAAATTTTTTTAATAATAGTTAGCCACTGAAGTTACGTAGCTTTGGTCTTAAATTGTGGCTAAAGCCAAAGAGCTCAAACTGAATATTGAACCACTACCTAAAGAGCATGTTGTATAACTTAAAATATTGTCTTCCCTTTGATGTCTTTCCCCTAAAGGATGGCTTTGCTGGCGCATTCTTTTCCCGAAGGGATGGCTATGCCAGCGGCCTTTGCGTTAAAAGCTTTTAACCACAGAGATGTCGCAGAGTACGCAGAAAGTTTTGCAACAGACTCTAAAGGTCATGGCAATTACAAATATCAAAAATGAATTTTGCAAAACTTCAGTTAGTCACCAAAATCTGATTAAACAAGATTAACATAGATTACTCGACAGTTGATTCAGCAAATCAGCCTATAAAATATATTAGCATTCCAACATTGGAGATTCTTCTCCCGATAAATCGGGATCAGAATTCATTCCTTTACACTCCCCATCATAATTCCTTTAATATAATACTTTTGCAATGCAAGGAATACAATCAGCACCGGAAGAATTGTAATCACAGATCCAGCCATCATTAATTCTGTATCCTGGACATGTTCACTCATCAAGTTTGAAAGTGCTACCGGTAGTGTGTACATATTCATATCAGTCATTACTATCAACGGCCAGAGAAAATCATTCCATGTACCCATGAATGTAAATAAGCCGAGCGTTACAAGAATCGGTTTGCATAAAGGCAATATCACCTTTAGATAAACTTGTAATTCAGTTGCGCCATCCATCTTTGCTGCCTCGATCAAACTATCCGGTATTGAAAAAGCATATTGGCGGATCAAAAAGATTCCGAAGATGCTTGCCATCGCCGGGACTAATATTGCCCAATAGGTATTTATCAATCCCATATTTTTTAAAATCAAAAACACGGGCAGCATTGTTACTTGTCCCGGGATTATCATTGAACTCAACAAAAATTGAAAAAGAGATTTTTTCTTTTTGAACCTAAACTTTGCGAAAGCATATCCAGCCATCGAATTCAACAACAATGAAAATGCTGTTACACCAAGTGATATTATTGTACTGTTGATTAAATAACGTGTCAGGTTTAAACGTGTAAACAAATTTTTATAGTGCGAAAAATCTATCTGATCCGGAAATAATTTGGGAGGATATGTATTTGCAGCACCAGTCGGCATAAATGAAGCTGAGAGCATCCACAAGAATGGAGTGAACGTCATTATAGCTGCCACGATTGCAATCGCGTAGATAAAAAACTTTTTCATTACTCACTCTCCTTTTGTAATCTAAATTGTATAAGCGTTCCAATAAGAATAATTACAAAGAGAGCGAATGCAATTGCCGTAGAATAACCGATATTCCACCACCGGAAACCTTCCTGGTACATGTATAGCACAATACTAAGCGTGCTGTTCAAAGGACCACCTTGCGTCATCACGTATGGCTCAGCAAATAATTGGAAGTAGCCGATCATAGTAATTACACTGATAAATAATGTAGTAGGTGCAAGCTGCGGAATAGTTATATGCCTGAATTGCTGCCATGCAGTAGCACCTTCGATACTTGCTGCTTCATATAAATCTTCCGAAATATTCTGAAGCCCGGCAATAAAAATTATCATGTTATAACCAAAATTTTTCCAGACAGCTAAAATGATTATTGCCGGCATTGAAAGGTTAGGATCACCAAGCCAATCGAACGGACCTAATCCTAAAAATCCTAATATATAATTGAGCATTCCAAATCGAGGATGATAGAAATAACGCCAAACAATTGATACAGCAACTAAAGTTGTAACTACCGGGAGGAAGTAAACAAGCCGGAATATGCCTTTATATTTAATCAGCTTTGAATTGAGTAAAATTGCAGCACCCAGTGATGTTGCAACCGAAAGGGGTCCGCCTACAATTACAAAGTAAAAAGTATTTTTTAGTGCTTTCCAAAAGAGAGGATCGTTTAAAAGTTTTTCATAATTATTCAGCCCAACAAATCGTAAATAATTAAGATTACCAAGTGAATAAATATCAAAATCAGTAAAGCTCATCATGAAAGCGGCAATAACCGGTAGAAAAAAGAAAACAAATATTACGACCAGTGATGGACCAAGAAAAAGTATTAACGCACTAAACTTTGTATTTGATTTCATCTTTTATTCTGAGCGAAGCGAATGCCGTAGGCATCCCTATGGGAGAATCTCCTACCAAAACATGTAAGATATTTTTCATGCTCTACACTCCTCTAATTTATTTCTCAATACTAACCTCCCCCTTTGTCCCCCTCCTTATCTCGCCTCGCTCTGCAAGGCGGAACGGGTAAGGAGGGGGAATTTTAGGGGGTGGTTTATTTATTCTTTTGCAGCAGCCATCTCCGTTTTTCAAGAATGTTATTTACATCTATATCAAGTTGTTTCAATGCTGCATCAATAGACATTTTCTTTCTTGCAATCGGTTCAACGGTTTGCTGCTGTATCTTTTGAAAAACTATTTGTTCCCATTCCGGAATTTTGGGAGTTGGTTTCGTTCTTTGAAGCTGGATATAGAATGCATACATATATTTATTATTAACAAACTCTTGATTCTCCCAAACTTTCTTTACTGCCGGCAGCGATGAGACAAGTTTGTAAAATTCATATTGGGTTTCTTCACTCGATAAATATTCAATCCATTTCCACGCAGCTTCTTTATGCTTAGATTCAGTATTCAAAACAATACTGGAACCGCCGGCTAATGAATAGCCCGGGTAATCATTTGTTGGTGAAGGAAGTGGCGCAGTCATCCAATCATCTTGTATATCTCCCGGCAATCTGTTCTGAAATTCCGTCACATTCCATGGACCGGTAATGTACATCGAAAAAAATCCTTCGCCGAATGCCTGGTAAACATTCATAACTTGCTGCATATCTACCGGGGCCAAATCCTCATGATAAAATTTTGCAAGGTATTCAATCGCTCCCTTAAATTCTTTACTGTTAAAATCCCCGTATTGATTTTTATCTCTCAAAAGTTTCGCATTGTTCTGAATTCCAAAAAGTACAAAAGGGAGCCACTCATTTGTTGGTATGAAGAATGAATAACTATTGTATTTCCTTTTTATCTTTTTAGATACATCATAAAGTTCTGCCCATGTTTTGGGTGCGGAATTATATCCGACATTTTTAAGAATATCTGTCCGATAAAAAAGAACGCGTGTATCAACATACCATGGAATTCCGAAAACCGTTTCATCTATTTTGTTTGTTTCCCATATTCCTTCAAAAAAGTTTTGTGCCGAGATTACCGATGATTTTGTTATATAATCATTAAGCGGATCTATTGAGCCGAGTGATTGAAATTCGGGGATCCATGTATTGCCAAGTTGAAATACATCGGGTAATGTTTCACTTGCAAATGCAGTGATTAATTTTTCGTGGGCTGCTACCCATGCTATCTGTAAAACTTTTACTTTAACACCGGGATTCTGTTTCTCAAATTCCGGGACAAGCTTCGAGATAGCTTCGCCTTCAACACCCATCGCCCAAAAATTTAGCGTGATTACATCATCTTTCTTTTGTGAGCAGCTTGTAAGAAAAAAGACAGTAGTCAGGAGACAGACAATAAAAATATTTTTGAGCTTGTTCATATTTTATTTTTGCGGCAACAGTGTAAATTTATTTTAGTAATAGCATTTTACGAACAGTGGAGTATTCACCGGTTCTTAAGGCATAGAAATATACTCCGCTTGGTAAAGACGTTCCATGGCGCGTCTTTACATTAAATTCTATACTATGTTTTCCCGGTTGTTGATATTCATTCACAAGTGTTGCTATTTCATTTCCGAGGATGTCGTAAACTTTTAAAGTAGTAAAGACGACCCGTCGGGTCGTCTCTACATCTGGTAATATGTATTCTATAGTTGTCGATGGATTAAACGGATTTGGATAATTCTGGTTCAGTTTAAAACCTTCCGGCATTCCGGTTTCATTTTCAACATTTGTTGGCGTTGGCGAATCGAAGAAAGGAAATTTACTCCACGATGCCGAAATATCTGTATCAGCCATAAACAAATTCCACAACAATTGGGATCGGTAATTTTCAATCATACAAATTATTGGTCCTTGATCAATTGCGAGATAACCATCGCTGAACCATTCGCCGTTAACATCTTTTGAAGAGTAGGTTAGATTGAATGCATCTTTAAATCCAAACTTGCCCCACAATTTTTCTTTGAATGTTCTATAAAAATATTTCATCGCTTGCTTTGAAGCATATGGTGTGTAAGGCATGGAAGATAAAGCGGCGGTTGGTGCTATCGTACCATTATCATTGTTGGGTTCATGAGCAGTGTAATAAACTCCAGGGATCGAATAACTTGCAGTTAACCCCCAGCAGTTTTCATTGTAGCCAACAAAATTTTTGGGGTTATCAACACAGTATGAATAGTTGATCAAACTCTGGTT
>DYJK01000156.1 GCA_020723165.1 Melioribacter roseus
ATAATTTTCACACTGCCTCTAAAAGGGGCGGGTAAAACTTACCAAATCTTCACAATTTTATTATCACCATTTCGCATAGTATCGCCCGGTTTAACATCAAACGCTTCAAAAAATTCCGGCATGTTTTGCAATGGGCCTAACGCTCTAAACCTACCCGGTGAATGCACATCTGTTTTGAGCCGCAGTTTCAATGCTTCTTCACGAATGTTGTTTGCCCATACTTGAGCCCAGCCAAAGAAAAATCTTTGTGCCGGTGTAAATCCGTCTATCGTTTCATTCTTTTTAAATTGTTCGGCATTCCTAAAAGCGGCGAATGAAATTGTAAGTCCGCCGAGATCAGCAATGTTTTCGCCGAGTGTAAGCTTGCCATCTACATGGAAAGTATCAATCGCTGCATAGCTGCTGTATTGATCGGCAAGTTTATTTGCACGTATTTGAAATTTATCGTTGTCGTCCTTTGTCCACCAATCTTTAATGTTTCCGTTAGCATTATATTTTCTTCCTTGATCATCAAAGCCGTGAGTTATTTCATGCCCGATTACAGCGCCCATTGCACCGTAGTTGATTGCATCATCTGCATTCTGATCAAAAAACGGCGGCTGAAGTATTGCTGCCGGAAAAACTATTTCGTTTCGTGTCGGCGAGTAATAAGCATTAACTGTCTGCGGACTCATGCCCCATTCAGTTTTATCAACCGGTTTTCCGATCTTAGCGAGGTTATCTTTTGAAGCCCAGTAATTTGTACGAAGTAAATTCTTAAAATATGTATCCCGTTTGATCTCCAATTTTGAATAATCAGTCCATTTATCAGGGTAACCAATCTTAACGGTAAACTTGCTTAGCTTATTTAATGCTTGTTCTTTTGTTTCGCTGCTCATCCATTCTAAGTTACGAATGCTTTGCCCCATAGCAGTTACAAGATTATTCACGATTGCTCTTGCACGTTCTTTAGCTTCCGGCGGAAAATATTCGACAACATAAATTTGTCCTATCAAATCCCCAATTTCATTATCAGCAGATTGTAAAATTCTTTTCCATCTTGGCTGCAATGCTTTTGTACCATTTAAAAACTTTCCGTAAAAGTTAAAGTGTTCATTTACAAAATCAGAACTTAGTGCATTTGCAGCATTATTGATCATATGCCATTTTAAATAAACAATCCAATCATTAAGCGGCACATCATTCATCATCTTACCGATTTCTTCAAAGAATTGCGGCTGACCTACAACAACCACATTCGGATTCTCAACGCCAAGTCCTTCAAAGTAAACATCCCAATCAAATCCCCCGGAGATTTTTTTCAATTGTCTAATAGACATTTTATTGTATGTTTTTTCCGGGTCCCTATTTTGCAAACGCGTATTGGATGCTTTTGCTAATCTTGTTTCAATAGTCAAAATAATTTGAGAATTAAGCTTTGCGGTTTCTTCATCCGTACCAATAAGTTTAAACATATTTACGATATGCTCTACAAACTTTTCGCGGATCTCTTTGGAACGTGCGTCATCCTTTGTATAATATTCTACATCCGGCAACGACGTTCCGCCTTGCCATAAACGGGCAACCATTAGATCACTTTTCTTTGCATCCACCGCGGCAAACAAATTGAATGGAACTCTTACTCCGTACAAATATTCTTCCGCAAACAGACTGATCAGATCTTTTGTATTTCTAACTACATTCGTTTTAGCAAGTTCGGGCATTAAAGGTTTTGCGCCTAATTTTTCTATTATCGCTGAATCCATACCGGTTGAGTAGAAATCACCTATTTTTTGTTCTGCTGATCCGGTGCTATAATTTTTTCCGCCGGCAACTTTTTCTAAAATAACCTTAAGTTGATTGTTTGTTGTCTCATCCAATTTTTCAAATGTACCCCATCGGCTGTATTCGTCCGGGATCGGATTATTTTTCAACCATCCGCCGACTGCATAACCATAAAAATCTTCTTTCGGCGAAATGTTTTTATCGAGATTATTCAGATCAAAACCTTTGTTTTGCTGTGCGTTTATTGCTGTAAATGATATTATTAGAAATACTGTGAGAATTGTAATCCTTCTTTGCATGGCTTAATCCTTCGATTGTTTTTAGGGTGTTTTAATGGCACTAATTAGACGATTTGAAGCGCCGGTTGGTTGTAGATATACTTTAAGATAATAATGAGAATTTGTAGCTCGATTCGCTGAATAGACCATCTTGTAGGGAACACATTATACTATGGTGCATTGTATTCCCTACTTTACTAAACAATGTTTTTACATATGGTAAAATTATTAACCTGAAACATTGGGAGTTTTCCCTAAAGGATTCCTACGAAAAGACATTGCCATGTGAGTGGCATTTTTCATTATTTACATTTTTTTAAGCTTTTATCTGCTTGCAACCAATTTATTTTTGAGAGTGCCAACGCGTTGCTGCGCAACGGCGTAAAAGACCGGGTTGCATGCGAAACCTTTTGTCAAAGATTTTTCAAGATGCCGGATTGCAAAATCATTTCTACCGAGCGCTGAATAAATTACCCCGGCATAATAACGCGTAAGCGGATTTAGTGAATCAAATTTTACTGCCCCGTCAATAATTTTAGCGACTTTGTTCAGATCATTCATTTTATAAAGCGACCACGCGTAAATCGTTTTCACTTCCACATTGTTTCCTCTTCTTTTGTATTCTCTTTCAGCACGCACAAAAGCTTCTTTTATATTAACGTTATGATTGAGGCAAAACCGCGCAAACTCGAGATCAATATTCCATCCATTTTCTTCATCTACTTTTAAGGAAACAATAACCTCGTTGACAAGTTTTTTTTCAGCTTCTTTATTTCCCATGGCAAGATATAAATCTGCTTTTTGTTCGATGAACGAATGTTCCGGCATCAACTCAAAAGCTTTTATTAGATGTTCGAGTGCAAGAGAATAATTTTTTCTAGCAGTCATAACTTTTGAAAGTCCGGCATGTGCAAATGCATACGATGGACGCTCTTGAAGAATTCCGTTAAAAATGAAAGCGGCTGTATCAATTTTTCCGATCTGCAAATAGAGATTACCGAGATTATACAAAGTCCATGCGCGGTTTTCTTGCCCGGTAACGCCGGCGTCGCAAGCCAAACGCATTGCCGAAATTGCCGATTCTTTCTGTCCGTGCAATTCTCTGATGTACGAAGCGCGCGAGTACGAACGAAGATCGGGCTTGATGCTCAAAAGTTTATCACTTGCCTTCACAGCTTTTTCGTATTCGCCGAGTTCAACATAAGTATCTGTTAGAATTGCGTAAGCAGATGAACTGTACGGATATTTTTTTGCCGCCCATTCGCCGATCTTTTTTGCTTCTTCAAATTTGTGCTGGGTTAAAAATATATTTGCTTTGGTAAGTTTTGCTTCGAGATTTGTTTCATCGAGTTCGAGTGCACGGTCAACCAATTTTATTGCGTTTAGTACATATTCATGGTCTTTACCGGTAACGCGAGCTTCTTGAAGAAATACTTGTGCAAGCTCAACATAATTTTTCGGATCGCCGGGATTTTTTCTTATTTGCTCTCTGTAATAATCAACTGTGCGCTGTGCATTCAAATATTCTGCAGAAACATTGGAATCGTTTGTTCGCGGAATAAGTGCCGGTATTTTTTCACTTACAAAAAAATTATTGTACACCAATATGCCAACAACAAACAGAGTAGCAACTAAAACACCTATTAAAATTTGTTTCTTCATTGTTAATTATTTCCTTTGCTCTATTTGTAGGTCGGGCAGACTGCTCGACCTACACTTTGTAAAATTAAATTGGATAAAATTTTTGAATTGTAGGAAACGCAGTCCGCCGCGGCGGATTGCGTTCCCTACTTTCTTAAAAAAATTTTCACTTCAGCAGTATGGCTTTCTTCGCCGCAACGGAATTTCCAATTTCGAGTTGATAGATATATGTTCCGCTCGCAAGTCCGCGTGCATTCCAATTTACTTTATAAGTACCCGGGCTATGTTCTTTGTTGATCAATTCAGTTACTTGCTGTCCGAGTGTATCAAAAACTTTTATTTTGACGAGCGCGTTCTTTGATACATGATAACTAATCGTAGTGGACGGATTAAACGGATTTGGATAATTTTGATCGAGAATAAATGCAGTCGGAACTGCAACGCCGATTGTACTACCGTTAACAGAAGTAGTCGTGCCCGGACTTGCCGCTGTTAACTTTTTAACATAATCGTATCCGCGATGCGGATCGGCAAGAAATGGAAAACTATTCGACAGCGCAACATCATTTTGAGTTGGACCGGCATTATAAGTTAACTCTGCCACAAGTTTTGAAGAAGCGAGGTCGGAATAATCTCCGGCGGTTGCATCATCAAACGGGAGTCCGACTGCCGCTAGTACCAAACCTCCTACTGCTTGCAAGGAAATTGTTGTTACATCATCTTCCAATCTTCTGCCGTTCGGAAATCCATCCATGTGAGGAATCGCTTCAATGTTTGTTGATTGATTATACGGTGCTGCAGTTAATCCTAAAACTGCGGCACGTACCAATCCTTCGTAAGCATTTTGTGTGTATTCTGTCGTACCGCGCTCGGTAACCGGTGTTGCCATATTCAATCTCAACATATCGCCACCGTACAATTTTCCATTATCGGATGTAACCGGAAGAAAATTATGAATGAAAGGTTTGCCCGCACTCAAAGGTCCGCCGGTTTTTCCGGTTGCAAGCTGGTATGGAATTACATTAGGTACACCGAAATAAAAAATCGGGTAAACATCAACGAGTCTCGGTTTGCCTTCGCCGACTAATCCTTCATTTAAATTAACTGCGAATGCAGTTGCGCTAAGATCGGGCGGAGGATTTAATTTTGTTACTGCGAATGCACCGTCTTTACCGTTACGAAAATCAAAACCGGGTGTTTGGTAACCGGGAATTGTTCCGATTGCCGGATACGACATTGCCGGCATTCTCAAACTTGCAAGCGCCGGAACCGCACCGCCGAACTGACTGTCATCCATGTAAAGTGCCAGTTCGGGATTTGCAAAGTATTGAATGAACTCTTGTTCTTCTGCACTGTACGGAGTTACCGCATTCCATTTATCTTTTTCGCCGATCGGAATAATCGCTTCGTTAACAAGCGGCATCCCGAGACGCGATACTTGAATCCACTGACCACTGTACGAAGGTTTATCTCCGTACGCGGAAAGAGTTCTAATTTGCGGACGGCTTGCCGAAGCCCAAACACCAATTACAAAATTCGGGTCCAAAATATTTTCTGCTTCGCTTGCAGACTTTCCGTCTTTCTGCAAACTGCTGATTGGTATCTGAAGAACAATCGCGTGAGTGTTAAAGCCGGCAACTGCGTCTCTTGCGTTATCGGAATTTGCGGCATCGTTTCCGAATGAGCTTCTTGTTTGACCGAGATCGAACACGCCGCCGAGATCAACAAAGAACGGATCATCGCGCGGACCGCAGAATATTTTTTCGCCCGATGATGCAGTAGTTATCGCTTGACTAACGAGCGAACTGTAACTCGCATTCATACCGGCGCCGCCATCAATTGAGCGCGGGCCGATATTATTCGGCGGCACAACCCCGTTGCTTACAATTGTTGTCCACGATGAACCGCCGTCAGTACTTTTCTCACAGACGTATGTTGTTTTCAAATTCTGTTTGCCCAAACGAATATTGAAAAATGTTGTTGGGTCTTCGTTCGTTTGAGAAAAAGTAAACCGGTAAGTTATATCATCCTTCGCCGAACCGAGCGAGCCGGTTGAAGTTTGATTCTTGATATGAACTTCATAATGAATGTCTTCTCCGAAAGTTGCATAGTTCGGTCCGCCTTCGGGAAGTTCGAGCGGAATATAATTTGCAACAATTGTTACAGAGTTCGGATCCTCGGGCGATCTGAATGCATAAAGGTCTGTATTATCTGCAAGCGGATCCAAACTAATAAGCGGTGCTTCACGATGACTTGATGCATCGGTTTCATTTTGATTTGTAAACAGTATCAATGAAGCTACTGTCAAAGTCATCAATATGAACAAAGTTAATTTCTTCATTTTTTCCCTTAAATTTTTTTATGAATTTTTTTTGTCTTTCTTATTCAAATTTTATTTCGGCATTATACCGAGCTGATGCATCATTGTTGATGAATCAAAATATGAATTGAACAAAACAATTTTGCCATCTTTTATTTTCATTACATCGCAAAAAGGAACTTCAACTTTTTTCCCGGTCGGTGGAATTTGTCCGTTTAACGACATTAATATTCCGGTATGGGTTCCTTTACCAATAAACTCGCACACAGCCCAGTCTTCACCGGCGGTAATGTTTTCTACATGACAGTAGCCATCAGGAAAAGCATTTGCCCATCCGTGCATAAACTGTAAGTAACCATCTACACCTTCGAACTTCATGTTGAAGGGGGCAAGTTTAAATTGAGCACCGTTTGCAATCAGCTTTTGACTTTCGGAAAAATCCTTTTTGTTAAAAGCATCATATAGCTCCCGTGCAATTTTGAGATTTATTTCTTTTGACATTTTAATTCCTTTCTTAGTTGTTACTTATTTTGAACAATATCTTTTTTCGTGCTCTCAACTATATCGAAGAGTTCTTTCTGCTCCTTCTCAGGCACTTCAAACTTATCAAGCGTTACTTTGAAGTCCGCAGCCATAGCATCCCATTCTTTTTCCGTAATATTAAGATGTACATGTGAGTCCTTCATTGAACGACCCGAGTATTTCTGTGGACCCCCGGTTACCTGGCAAACTAATTCTGTTACCCGGTATTTCAGCCCGGCTTTGGGTACGCGATCTCTTGCTTCTTTTATTTTTGGATTTGCATTAAGTACATCATTAACCAGTAGTCTTTCAATAAAATCATCAACTACAGTAGCGATAGCATATACCCCGCCAAGTCTATCATAAAGGGTTTTTTGCTTTTCCTGGGCTATAGATGTATTCCAATTACCAAAAGAGAATAAAGAAACGATGAATAGTAACACCGCATTTCGGGTTATAGTTTTCATTTTAATTACTCCTTTTTTATTAGTTGGTTTTAACACTTTAATTATTTCATATTTTTTCAACCACTGCGGCAAGTGCATCATATCCGCCAAGACGCTGATAAAGCGTTTTCTCTTGTGCAAATAGTTCTGTTGAATTTATGAAGAGACACACAAAAGCAATTAACATTATTGTGTGTACGAAAGAGTTTTTATTTTTATTCATGTAACCTCCTTTTTTTTGATTTAAGATTATCACCATGGATTTATTGCTTCTGTTTGTTTGATAATTGTTTTTATCTGTGTTAAGAGTTCTTCATCGGTGAATGGTTTTGAAAGACAATAAATAAGCCCGTCGTCAAACAAATTTTTTAAATCCACTTTTTTGTTTCCCCAGTGTTTTGAATCATCTATTAATAAAACCGGAATAAACGAAAATGAGGCGCTCGATTTAAGATGCATCAGCAATCCGGCTTTTTCGCCGCTCGGTGAAGTTAGATCCGCAATAATTAGATCCGGTAATTGCCGGATTATTCGTTTGGTTTCAAAAGAGGCATCGGTGCAGTAAGTAATCCGCCATCCGTTTTCCTTTACTGCGCTGTTGACTGCATTTCTTATTGAGCCCTCATCTTCAATAACAAGAATTGTTTTCATTTCCCTTTTTCTGAAAAGGAAAAAAATTTTTTTGCGGCTCAAATATCCTTTGTGATTACTAAGAAATGAATGTTAATGTAATAAGCGGTCGAATTGTGTAATATCCGGCAGATTT
>DYJK01000157.1 GCA_020723165.1 Melioribacter roseus
CAATCGATATTTTTTCAAACTCTTTTAGTGAGAGGGGCGGAAAGCGCGGATCGTTTTGTGCTGCTTGAATTGCAGCATCACACACAGTTTCAAAAACCGGTTGGTCCGAAATAATATAACCTATGCAGCCGCGTAATTTTTTATTAATCGTTAATGTTACAAATGCGCCGGCGTGTACTTCCAACAGCGGGTATTTTGGGTAATCGGTCGTAGGTAAATCCGAATCGGTAAAAATTGATGCGATTGAACTGCGTGCTGCATTAAGAAGAATTTTTTTTTCTTCTAATGAAATATCCATTTATCTATTCCAAATTGTAAATCATCAGCCCGTTCTTTTCCTTCAGCAATATTAGAAAATTTTTATAAACAAAAAAGGAATCTGTTAATAAAGATGGAGTATTAGAATTCAGCACCTCTGATAATTTAACTTTGCCTGATACTCTATTAACAGCGAAAAACCGGTTAACAAAACTTTGTTCGAATACTTTTGTATGAAAACTAAATAATATAAGATTCTTATATGAATTGTATTCAACTTCGCCTATTAAATCAACATTCCTGGTTTGTTCTTCAATAATCTTTGTGATATCCCCGTCATTATATTTATATACTTCCGGATAGATATAAACCGACCAATCTTTTTGGTTCTCCGCCTCTCTATTTATTGAATTGATTTTATTAGAGTCGGTTCCAAGTTCTGTTGATAAATTTCCGTTTAAGTAATTGAGTGTAAAAAAGTAGCGGTCTTCAAATCCCTGGTTAAAACAATAAATTTGATCGTTGTAAACAAATAAATAAGTATAGTCCGAATTGCTCCATAATTTTTTTTGCGAGAGCAGATCAATCACAATTATCTCTTTGTGGCCCGGCAAATCCGGTTTGGGATACTTATGAAAAATAATTACATCCTTATAAATCGTTTCGATACCGATCCAATATTTTTCGTCCGGTTGAAAATCGGTGAAAATTTTCTTGCCGGTTATCAAATCGTAACAGTTGAAAAAGACTTCCTTTGTACTCATATCACGTGTCTCGATAACTATCTTATCGGTATCGGAGATTAAGATTCTCCAGATTTGCTTTGGTGATTTATATGTAAAATGTTTTTTCATGTCATTATGAGAAACGATGCTTCGATAAACTCAGTATGGGACGTCCGAAAGACTCCCTCGGAGAAGAACCCCCTACTTATTCATGTAATATTTCTTTGCTTCTTCTGTTACTTTCAAAATGAAATCCGTTTTCTCTTTCGTGTATGCAACTCTATTGTTAACAAATTTTTTTGATAAACAATATTTCAGTTCGGCATATTCTTTCGCTCTCTTCGGATTCTCAATTAAATAATCACGAAAATATAATCGATCCCAGTGTTCAAAATCTTTTTCCACCATATGAATATGATGTGTTCTCTTTCCGTTTTTATCACGCTTAATAAACCAGCAGTAGAATGGCGGTACATCATCACCCAAAGTCGGGCGCCAGAAGTAGTCATATCCTTGTGCTTCTAATATTGGTGCAACAATTTTTTTTGTACTATCCAAACTCGTTACTTCAACAAGCATATCAATAATCGGTTTTGCCGGCATACCGGGAATTGCAGTACTTCCGAAGTGTTCAATTCTTTTTATAATATCTTCCGATAAACATTTTAATAAATGTTCTTTCTCTTCCTCAAACGATTTATTCCAATCCGGATTGTAATTTTCTATTTCAACAACCTCCAAAGTAACACGCGATATTTTTTCTTGTAGGGTTTCGGACATAGTTACTCTTAACTGATTGACCTCCGATGACACGGATTATACGGATCATCACAGATAAAATCAGTGTCATCCGTATAATCCGTGGTCAATTCCTATTGTATTTTTATTCACTTCTAAAATCAATTACCGCAGTCGCATAAGTATGAGATTCTCCCTTAGGGATACCTTCGGCATTCGTCGTCACGACACTTCGTAAAAGACTTCGCAGTGACTTCCTCAGAATTTCCGGAACCTCGCGGTAAAATGCCTCAGCATAGGAGCTTCGTAAATTATTTCAACACCTTTCAATTTATTACGATTATTAAAAACTTCGATTACAACTTCCGCTACATAATCAATATGGCTTTGCGTATAAACACGGCGAGGAATTGCAAGCCGCACAAGTTCCATGATTGCCGGAATCAGTTTCCCCTCTTTATCATATTTACCAAACATAACAGAACCAATCTCGCATGTACGCAAACCCCCTTCAACATAAAGTTCGCACACAATTGATTGCCCGGGGTATTCGTTTACCGGTACGTGCGGTAAAAATCTTTTTGCATCGATATATATTGCGTGTCCGCCCGGCGGTTCAATTATCGGCACACCGGCATTAATTAATTTTTCTCCTAGATATTCCGTACTTCGGATTCTATATTGTAAGTAATGTTCATCAACAACCTCTTCGAGACCTTGTGCAATAGCTTCAAGATCGCGCCCGGCAAGTCCGCCGTAAGTTGGAAATCCTTCAGTAACTATTAAAAGGTTACGGCACTTCATCGCAAGTTCTTCATCATTTAAAGAGAGCCATCCGCCGATATTTACAAGCGCATCTTTCTTTGCACTCATTGTTGAACCATCTGCATAAGAGAACATTTCTTGCGAAATTTCTAACACAGATTTTTTCTCGTAACCTTTTTCTCTTATTTTAATGAAGTATGCATTCTCGGCAAAACGGCATGCATCAAAGAAGAGCGGTAAACCGTACTTTTTGCAAATTGCACTAACATCTTTAATGTTCTGCATTGAAACGGGCTGACCGCCGCCGGAGTTGTTTGTAATTGTTATCATAACAAAAGGAATATTTTCTTTGCCTACACCTTTAATGAATGTTTCAAGCGCATCGACATCCATATTTCCTTTGAAAGGAGCTCGCTGTTCCGGGTGCTTACCTACTTCGCATAAAAGATCGACTGCTTCTGCACCGGTGAATTCAATATTGGCTCTTGTTGTATCGAAGAATGTATTGCTTGCAAAATATTTTCCTTTACCACCTAAAATAGAAAACAATATTTTTTCTGCCCCTCTTCCCTGGTGGGTAGGAATGATAAATTTATCACCGGTTATTTTTTTAACTGCCGATTCAAAATTGTAAAAACTCTTAGCGCCAGCATAAGATTCATCACCTCGCATTATCCCGGCCCACTGATCAGAACTCATGGCAGACGTTCCACTGTCAGTCAGCAAATCAATAAGCACATCATCTGCATGAATTAGAAAAGTATTATAACCGGCGGATTCTAAAATTTTTTCTCTCTCTTCTTTTGTTGTAAACCTTATTGGTTCTACCGATTTAATTTTGAAAGGTTCAATAATGGTTTTCATAACGCCTCGATAAGGAATGTTTTTTTCTAATTCAAAATTACAAATTATTATCCTCGAAGGGATGAAAAGATAGGGAGATTATATGTAAAGTATACTTGACATCAAATAAAGTTTGTTTTATTTTGTGAATAGAAAAAGATATTTGATGATGAAAAATATTTTAAACATGCTTAGAGCAGAGCGAAAATTGTCTCAGGAAGATTTAGCTAAACAATTGAATGTTTCGCGTCAGACAATCAATGCAATCGAACGGGAGAAATACGATCCGAGTCTGCCTCTTGCATTAAAGATTGCAAAGTTGTTCAACAAAAAGGTTGAAGAAATATTTTTCCTGGAGGATAAATAAAATGTACTTCAGATATTTATTCGGGATTATTGTTGGGGCTATAACCATTTCAGCAATAATATTGTTCGGTGAAAAAGGTGTAATCGCCCTGGCACTTCTTGCATTAAGACCAATGATCATGCGCTGGAAAAAAATGAAAGCAGATGAGCGGGAGCTTTCACTTTTTCATAAAACAAATTCGATTACCCTTGGTTTAGTCTTATTACTAATTGTAGTAACTTTTTTGATTTACGGCGATAAAATAAGAGAATATTTTACTTCTTATTGGGTTACCCTTTTTGCCGGGGCTATTGTTGGAATACAAGGAATAGTAGGTTTTGTCCTATTAAAAATAAAGTAATATTAACACACAAAATTTTACTAAATTTGTGAAGCATACCAACCTTAAAAGGAGAAGTTAAATGGAAGAAAACTTAAACCAGGAAGTTCCCAAAATGTCTCCTACCGAACCGGAAGAAGTAGAAACAAGCCACACCGATAAACTTGTCGGGGTCTTTAGCGAACCAGGTAACACATTTTCTCAAATGGCAAAAACGGGGCCCAAAACATCCGATTGGATAATCCCGATATTAGTTGTAATTCTAGTTGCAATAGTTTCTAATTTTATTATGATGAGCAATCCTGTAATTAAAATGTCTATCATGGAAAAACAACTCGAGCAAATTGAAAAGAATATGGACGAAATGGTTGCAAAAGGTCAGTTGACCGAAGCTCAAAAAGAAGAGCAGATGGAACAGATGCGTAATAGAATGGACCAGGGGATGGGTGCTCAGATGATTTTTAGTGTTTTAGGAATTGTAATTTTTACTTTTATCACTTTCTTTGTTATCTCAGGTGTCTTCTTCCTCTTTGCAAAATTTGTTTTGAAAGGTGAAGGAACATATAAAGAAGCAATGTCTGCGTATGGTTTACCCCATTATATAATTGTAATTCAAATTATTGTTATGGTAATACTTGCACTTGTTATGAATAAGTTTTTCCAATCAGTAAGCGTAGCGGATTTTGTTGATTCCGATAAAGCTACTATAACCGGATTTTTGTTAGGTAAACTTGATATCTTTTCAATATGGTTTTATGCTGTGATAAGTATCGGTTTTGCCAAAATGTTCAAATCAGCAAGCACCGGAAAGTATTTTGCTTTAATCTTTGGATTATGGATTGGTTTTGGTTTGGTATTCTTCTTCTTAGCTAAAGCTATTCCATTCTTACACTGGTTTGGATTCTAATTTTATTCTCTGTGTCTTTGTGGTGAGTAACTTATCACGGAGACACAGAGATATCCATAAATTTAATCTCAATTATTATCCACAAACTTAACAGCCTCAAAAAAACGTTTTACTTTTTCCTCATCGAGTTTTCCATTTGTACACACACCGGAACAGATATCAACACCGTATGGATTTACATGTTGAATCGCATCACCGACATTATCGGGATTCAAACCGCCGGCAAGGAACATTGGTGTTTTAATAGCTTCCCGGATTTTTCTGCTGATATTCCAATCATGCACTCTTCCCGTACCACCAAGTTCCTTTACTTCCAATTTTTGATTACCGGAATCGAGGAGAATAGCATCTACATGCTTTGAAATTTCAATCGCTTCATTCAGAGATTCTTCACCGGTAACGTGAACAACTTGTACAACCTTGATTCCCGGTAATCTATTTTTTAATTCAGAATAAGTTCCGCACAAAAGATGATCGCAGATTTGAATAGTGTTTGTTTTGCATCTTTTCTGCTGATCAATTATTTCATTTACACTTTGCTTAGATGTCAATAGAAAAGTAGAAATCCCCGGTGGAACAGATTCGGCAATTTCAGTAATCAGTTCTTCGGTAATTACACCTGGTCCGCTTGGCATATTTGAAACCAATCCCAATGCAGATGCACCGTACTTGATGGCTAAGTCCGCTTCTTCAATGCTTGAGATACAGCAGATTTTTACGCGTGTCATTTGTTGTACTCCTCTTCCAGTATTGAATAAAACCTCATATTCACGAATTTATTTTTCATAAAAACTTTTTTACGAAGTGTGCCTTCGTATTTCATACCGGCTTTTTCCATTGCTCTATAAGATCCAATATTGTTTTCATCGCAATGAGCTTCGATACGATTTGCATTCAGTTCCTCAAATCCAAATTTAATTACTCTTTTGATCGCTCCTGTAATTATTCCTTTGTTCCAATACTTTGGCGAAAGAACATACCCGATATCGGCGCATCTGTTTTCATCATTCCATTTTCTAATTGAAATTCCCCCAATAAGTTTTTTTTCGGATTTGAGTTCTATGGCAAAATCGATGTTGTCTTGTTTCTCAAACATTTCTTTTGACATCTTCAAAAAATCGATTGTATCGTTTTTACTTTCGTGTGTCTTCCAGGGTAAAAAAACAGTTACTTGCAGCTGAGAGGCGTATTCAAAAATATCATCTACATCATTCTCGTTAAATCCCCTTAGTACCAATCTTTCTGTTTCTAAAACTGGTACCGAATTAACAGCGTTTGGATTTTCCATTTTAGTTATCCATAATTAACTTAAAATTGTTCACTTTTTTTATTACAATTGAAAGCAAATTTAAGAATTTATGTCAAAAACTTTACCACGAGGTGGATAATGATTTCAAAAGAATTACTGGATATACTCTGCTGCCCGGAAACAAAAGCCGATCTTGTACTCGACGGCAATTGCTTAGTATCAGTTGATAAAACAACGCGCCGGCGATACAAAATAGAGAATGATATCCCGATCATGCTTATCGAAGAATCGGAACAACTTGATCTCGATACATGGAAAGAAATCATGTTAAGACATAACAAACAGATTGATTAATTAACACGCCATGACAAATGATAATAAAAAATAACATTGATGAAATACAAAGTTACTTAAGCGATGCTTCCAACTATTCGGGTTACTGTGATTCAGTTTACTTTCCTGAAAGCGACGAGGAAATAATCGAGCTGCTCAAAAATTGTTCGAAGGATAAAATTAGAGTAACAGTTTCCGGCAACGGAACCGGTTTAACGGGCTCACGTGTACCCGAAGGCGGTATCGTTATCTCTACCGAGAAGTTAAATAAAATCTTAGAATTAAATGAAACTCAAAAATATGTAGTTGTTCAACCCGGCGTTGTATTAAAAGATTTACAAGATTACGTGGAAGAAAAAAAATTATTCTATCCGCCTGATCCAACAGAGAGAAATTGTTTTATTGGTGCTACTGTTGCAACCAATTCATCAGGTGCAAGAACATTTAAATACGGACCGACACGTGATTACATCCTCGCTATAAAAGTAATACTCGCAGATGGAGATGTAATATATATTGAGCGAGGACAATTCAAAGCTAACGGTCATGAGGCACTGTTAACCACCCAAAGCGGCAGAATAATTTCTTTTGAGTTACCGAGATACGAGATGCCGGTAACAAAAAATACTGCCGGTTACTTCTGCAAAGAGAACATGGATTTGATCGATCTTTTCATTGGATCGGAAGGAACGCTTGGAATTATTACACAAATAAAATTAAAATTAATCGATTTTACCGATGAGGTTTTATCGTGTGTTGTGTTTTTCAACAGCGAAAACGATGCGTTAAACTTTATTGATGAAGCAAGAGAACTCTCCAAAAGTGATAATTTGATTGATGCACGGGGACTCGAGTTTTTTGATGAGCACTCTCTCAAATTTCTTCAGAAGGATTACCCGAATATACCGGCAACCGCAAAAACTGCGGTTTGGTTTGAACAAGAATTATATGATTTAGGCGATGATATAACCAATTCATGGCTTGAACTGATTATCAAGCACAATGGAATGGAAGAAGAATCATGGATTGCAGTTGAAAAAAAGGAACAAGAAAAATTCAAAGATTTCCGTCATGCTATTTCATGGAAAGTGAATGAATACATTACACAGCGCGGTTTGAAAAAGGTCGGAACCGATGCTGCTGTTCCAAATGATAAATTCCGTGAATTTTA
>DYJK01000158.1 GCA_020723165.1 Melioribacter roseus
ATAATACTCACTTGTAATATTTCAATTAGCAAATCACGATCTGTTGGCAACAAAAATATAAGTAAAAATACTAATACAGAGACTGCAAGTATACTATAGAAAACATGGAAAAATCTATTAGAACTTTTGTACTTGTAAATATTCTTATCGTCTTCCTGAAGATAATCTAGAAATTTGTTAATATGATTCGAGTCAAATTTATCAAAAAGTGGGTGAGTCGCCATTTCCCTTGATGAAGATTGCATCATAGAAAAAAATGTGCTTCTAATCTTTGGGGGCATTTCCTTAAATATTTCTTCTACATCACTATTTTCGTTTTCCTTTTTGTCTTTATCAGCTGCGTCTTTTGGGGGAATTTCTTTTTTATTTTCAGGCTGGTCTAAATTTTGAGTTTCTTCCATGATTCATCACATTATATTTAATAAGGACTAAATACCGTTTGATAAAGTTTTGATTTTTTTTTAGCAAGCTTTTCATTTAATTTTAATTTAAAGTACGTAGAAAGTAATATCTTTATTAATTCTTCAAAGTGCACTTTTGATATTTCTTCATCTCTGAAAGAAGAAACTAAATATCTTGTAGCCTCTCTTATGTCTTTTCGCTTTATCTCCTTTTTACTTTCAAAATCATTAAAAGCCTGAAATAATTCGAGAATCTGACCTTTGTTATTTAGTAAATTTTCAACAGTGTTGTTGTCTACATCATTGAAAATTAAACTAGTCATATTATTTCCCTTTATAATTTTGTTATTCTATTAGACATTACAATTATCGAAAAGGTTCATCTTTTATTTATGGTTGGGAATCTTATTTCATAATGATTGTGACTTTTATATAGGTAATATAATAAACTTTCTGTATTATTTGTCAAGATAATTTTAGGTAATATTTTATGTACAATGAAAAACTTTTTCATCAAAATGCTACCTTTTGAGGATAATAAGTTTGTTTTGAAAATAGAAGATTATCATCTACTTTATATCATAATTTTTTTCAACTCATTACTTTTATCCCTTTTCTTATCAACTCCACCCTATTATACCCATTGAGTGCGGCAACACGGTACGCTTCTGCCATTGTTGGATAATTAAAAGTAGTATTAATAAAATAAATTAAACTATTCCCTTCGCCCTTTTGCGACATGATTGCTTGACCGATATGTACAATTTCCGATGCGCCGTAACCAAAGCAATGAATACCAAGTATTTGCAAAGTCTCCCTATGGAAAAGAATTTTTAGCATACCAACAGTGTGACCGGTAATCTGTGCACGTGCAAGGTGACGGAAAAATGAATGACCGACTTCATACGGAATTTTCTTTTCGGTTAATTCTCTTTCATTCAAACCAATAGAACTAATTTCAGGAATTGTATAAATACCGGTTGGAATATCTTCCACTTTCAAAGTTGTTTTTTCATCATACAACAAATTGCGCGCTGCAAATCTACCTTGATCATAAGCTGCACTTGCAAGTGACGGATAACCGATAATATCGCCAACTGCATAAATATTTGGTACGGATGTTTGATAATATTGATCAACGGGTATAGAACCTCTTCCATCGGGTACTATTCCTAATTCTTCCAGACCAATATTCTGGGAGTTGCCGGTTCTTCCTTGTGCCCATAACAAGTAATCACTTCTAATCTGTTTGTTCGATTTCAAATGGATTGTTACACCATCATCATCGGGAACAACTTTTTCATATTCTTCGTTATGGCGAATCAATACTCCATTCTCACGCAGATGATATGCAAGCGCATCAATAATTTCATCATCGAGAAATGAAAGAAGTTGGTGGCGCGTGTTGATCAAATTTACTTTGATGCTGAGTCCGCGGAAAATTGATGCGTACTCACAGCCAATTACACCGGCACCGTAAATTGTTATTGTACGCGGATTATCTTTGATCTTCAAAAGTTTATCGCTGTCAATAATTCTTGGATGTGAAAAATCTACATCCGGCGGATGATATGGACGCGAACCGGTTGCAATTATAACTGAACCTGACTGATATGCTTTTTTTAATCCGCTTGGTTCGGTGATTTCAATTTTGTGTGCATCTAAAAATTTCGCTCGACCGATTAACAAATCAACTTTGTTTCTTCTGTAAAAACTTTCGCGTAATTCAACTTGATTCCTGATAACAGATTCAGTTTGACGCAGCAATGTTTGATAATCTGCATCATGCAGTCTGCCGCCATCCATTAAAATTTGACTTGCATGACGCAAGGCTTTGCTTGGAATTGTACCTTTGTGAGTGTTAGCACCGCCAACAAGGGAGAATTCATCACACACAGCAACCTTATTACCGGCTTTAGCACAAGCCATTGCGGCTCCCTCTCCGCCGGGTCCGCTGCCAATTATCATTACATCATATTTATTCATAATCACAAAATTTTATTGAGTTGATACTTCAAAGTTATGGTAATGAAATTGGAAAGGCAAAGTAACTTAATCAATGACAATTAATTATAATAAATTATTCTTTTATATATTTAATTGAAAATTTCATTTAAATAATTCAAAATTTATGTTATGTTTTCTAATAAATATATTGAGGTAAACATGCCAAGAGCATTTTTATCACATAGCAGTAAACAAAAAGGTTTTGTAGAAATAGTAGCTCAAATATTAGGTAAAGATAACGTTGTTCTAGATATATGGACATTCGAAGAAGGGAATAGAACTTTAGATGAAATTTATCAGAAATTAAATGAATCCGATCTATTCGTATTATTCATTTCTGATGAAGCACTTGAAAGTGAATGGGTAAAAAAAGAAATATTAATCGCATACGATCTAATTAACAAAAATAAAATATCAAGATTTCTTCCATTAATTATTGATGAAAATATTCATCATGACGAAAAAAGAATTCCGGAATGGATACAAAGAAACTATATTTTGAAATATGTTTCTAAACCAACTAAAGTTGGTGAAAGAATTCGTCAGAGTCTAAGACAAATCTCATGGGATTTATTTCCTAATAAAAAATATTTAAGAAAGCTTTTCATAGGCAGAACTGACCAAATAAAACTTTTTGAAGAAAAAATTTATGATTTCAATAGGCCAAATCAAATATGTATGATAACTACAGGATTACAGTCGATTGGTAGGAGAAAATTTACTTTGCATTGTTTAATAAAATCAAACAAGATTAATGAATATGATAACCCTTCTACTATTTCGTTGGAATTTAGAAATAGTATAGAGGATCTTATCACTAAACTTTATGATTTAGGCTTTAGCAAAAAAAGTAAAGATTTATTATTAAATCTGATTAACAAAACTATAGATGAAAAAGTCAATATAACTTCAGAATTACTATTAGAATATGAAAAGTTAGAAAAAATATTAATAATAGTAGACAATTATTCGATTGTTACTTTAGAAGGTAATATAAGTGAATGGTTTTTAAAGATAATTGATAAAATAAAAACTGTAGATAGACTATTTCTTTGCATTATTTCAACTCGCAGAGTAAATCCAGTACAAATAAGAAAGTTAGATTACATTTTTAGTATCGATCTTCCTGAACTTGAAAAATATGAAAGGAACGCATTGTTTAAATCACTCCTTGATATTCATGAAATTCAAATAAACAAAAATGATATTGAAAATATCTGTGAATTATTTACAGGTTATCCAGAGCAAGTTTTCTTTGCTTTTAATTTAATTCAGGACGAAGGTCTCCCATATTTGTTAAATAGTTTACATCTCATTGCTGATTTTGCTTCCGAGAAAGTGACAAAGGTAATTAAACGATATGAATCCGATGAATTAGCATTTATGGTTTTAAAGTTCTTATCAGAATTTGAATTTGTAAGCATTAATTTAATATATGAATTATTCAAAGATCAAGATAGCAAGGTTGCAAGTATTATTGTTGATTTTACGAACAATTTTATCATCGATTATATTGGAGCAACTAGAGAATATTTAAGACTTAATGATGCAATTAAGGATTTCATACAAAGATTAAATATTGAATTAGATAATAATTTAATAAAAAAATTAGAATTACATATTAAGTCTAAATTTTCTTTTGAAACTGATTCTTTAGAAACAGATCTAGATGCAGATTTATCTGACTATACAATATCAGTTAAAGAACTACTTAAAAATAATTCTGAAATTCCACTAAAATATTTAATCCCTTCACACTTCGTTAATGCAATGAGAGAATTATACAATTACGAAAGAAGACATAATGATGTAATAAAACTTGCTGATAGAGTATTAAAACAAGAAAGATATATGGACATTAATATAATTAGAGAAATTCGATATTGGTTATGTTTAGCATTAGCACGAAAAAGAGACAAAAGATTTTTAACTGAAGTTCAAAAAATAGATGGCTCAGATCATAAATATTTATTAGGTATATATTATCGATTAACAAGAAGATATGAAGAAGGGATTGAAATTCTTACTGAAGTTTTAAATGAACATCAAAATTTTTCAAGGGCTAAAAGAGAACTCGTTCAAATATATTTGAATCTTGATGAATATGAAAAGGCATTAACATTAGCAAAAGAAAGCTACTTAAGCGATAAAAATAATTTATATAATCTTCAAAATTATTTTCGTTGTTTAATTAAAATTAATGACAAAAAAAATATTGATATTATTGAAAATTTATTAGATAGCATTTCACATAACCCTCATGACAAAGCTAAAGAAATATATTACACATGTAAGGCACAGTATCTTGCTTTTGTACAAAATAATTATACGAAAGCGTGTTTGTTACTAGATGATACAATCTCAATGTATACAAAAAATATATATCCACATTTAACTAAACTTGAAATTTGTTGTAGATTTAATTTAACAAAAGAGTTAGGACAAAGCATTTACAAAATAGAAACAATTTTTGAAAAAGATTCTGATATTTTTTCCAGACTTACTTATTTATGGGCTAAAATTATTTACAATGATCGTTTAGGTTCTATAGAAGAAGGGAAGAGGATACTAGATGAAAAAATTAAAAATATTTTCCCTAAAAAAACTTATGATAGAATTCTAAAGGAATGTTATCGAATTAAGTAAGATATGTTAGTAATAAGTATTATTCAGAATTTAGTAAAGTTCTACTTCTCAAAATTCTTCAATCATTTTATTTTAAATAATTTCCCAATCATTATTATTACAAATTATTTTATTAGTTAAAGATTTATTGTAAGTTTGCACCACTTTTTAATAATAACATTCAAATATTAAAACCATGTCAAACGAACCAAACAAAATAATTTACTCAATGATCGGTGTAAGCAAATTCTACAATAACAAACCGGTTATAAAAGATATATACCTTTCATATTTCTACGGTGCAAAAATCGGTGTACTTGGACTTAATGGTTCAGGCAAAAGTACACTGTTAAAAATTCTCGGTGGAGTTGATAAAGATTTCAACGGTGAGACTGCGGTTTCTCCGGGATTTACGATCGGACTTCTTCAACAAGAGCCACATCTTGATGATACAAAAACAGTCAAAGAAATTGTACAAGAAGGAGTACAAGAAGTCGTAGATGCACTTAGAGAGTTTGATGAGATAAATGCAAAGTTTGCCGAACCGATGAGTGATGATGAAATGAATGATCTGCTCGATCGCCAGGCAAAAGTTCAGGATAAACTTGATGCACTTGGTGCATGGGATATTGATTCCAAACTCGAATTGGCAATGGATGTGCTAAATTGCCCTCCGCCGGATATACCGGTAAAAGTTTTATCAGGCGGTGAACGCAGACGTGTAGCATTATGCCGATTACTTTTACAACGACCCGACATTCTCCTTTTAGATGAACCGACAAACCACCTAGATGCCGAAACAGTTTTATGGCTCGAAGCGGAATTAAATCGTTACGCCGGGACGGTTATTGCCGTTACACACGATAGATATTTTCTTGATAATGTTGCCGGCTGGATTTTAGAACTCGACCGCGGAGAAGGAATTCCATGGAAAGGAAATTATTCATCATGGCTTGAACAAAAACAAAACCGATTGCAGCTTGAAGAGAAAAAAGAAACTGACCGGCAGAAAACATTACAGCGTGAATTAGAATGGATACGTATGGCACCGCGTGCAAGACAAGCTAAATCAAAAGCGCGTATCAATGCTTATGAGCAGATGTTGAATGAAGAAGCAGAAAAACGACAGAAAGATATTGAGATTTATATTCCGCCCGGTCCACGCTTAGGTAATGTTGTTATTGAAGCGGAAAATATTTCGAAAGGTTACGGTGAAAAATTATTATTTGAGAATTTGAGTTTCAAACTTCCTCCCGGTGGAATTGTTGGCGTGATTGGTCCAAACGGTGCCGGAAAAACTACATTGTTCAAAATGATTGTTGGGCAAGAAAAACCGGATAACGGTACATTCAGAATTGGAGAAACAGTTAAGCTTGCTTATGTTGATCAAAGCCGCGATGTACTCAATCCCGAAAAAACAGTTTGGCAAATGATAAGCGGCGGTGAAGAAATATTAAAACTTGGAAACCGTGAAATTAATTCACGAGCTTATGTTGGTCAGTTCAATTTTACCGGTGCAGATCAACAAAAGAAAGTTGGAATGTTATCCGGCGGCGAACGGAACAGAGTTCATCTTGCACTTGCACTTAAAGAACATGCAAATGTTATTCTGCTCGATGAACCAACAAACGATCTTGATGTTAACACGATGCGTGCGCTGGAAGAAGGTTTACTCAATTTTGCTGGGTGTGCTGTTGTAATCAGTCACGATAGGTGGTTCCTCGATAGAATTTGTACCCACATTTTATCTTTTGAGGGTGACAGTAAAGTCATTTGGTTCGAAGGAAACTTCTCCGATTATCAGGAAAACAGAAGGCAGCGTTTAGGAAAAGATGCAGATATTCCACATAGAGTGAAATATAAAAAGTTGACTAGATAGTTGCCGGGTAGTCGGGTGCCAGAAGAGCTAAATACCTGAGTATCTTAGTGCCTGAATAAATGAGAGGTAGGTTATGAAAACATATCGCAAAATTGAAGCTACGCTTACATCTTTGATTAGAAAAATTATCTAAGGCACTTTGGAACTCAGTCACCCAGCTATTTATTAAATATTCTCCAACACTCTGCTCAACTTTCCAGAAACTTCCGAGGCAATTTCAGCAAGCGATTCATTACCAACTGCTTTCATTGATTCCATAGGATTAACAATACTCACTTGCACTTTTCCACTTTCTATTTCTTGAACTACAACATTGCATGGAAGTAAAACACCAAGTGTTTCTTCAGCTTGTAAAGCACGGTAAGCAAAAGGAGGGTTGCAAGCACCTAGTATTTTATATTTTCTGAAGTCAACATCAAGTTTCTTCTTTAATGTTTCTTTAACATCTATTTCTGTTAGAATTCCGAAACCTTCTTTCTTCAACTCTTCGGTAACTTTTATTATAGCTTCATCAAATTTAGAATCAACTACTTTCGAATTATGGTAAGACATTTTTTCCTCAATTTTTAATTGATATGATGCTGAATAACAAAATAAGATTC
>DYJK01000011.1 GCA_020723165.1 Melioribacter roseus
ATTTTACCGGTAGTTTGACTTAACAAAAGACCAGCACTTGAGAAAAACACAATCAAGATTAACATAAAAATTCGTCTTCTTGAGTTCATCGATTTACCTATTTGAATTATTTCCATTTTATTAAATACTTGATAAATACCGCTTTCATTTTAGGACCTTGCCGCTGTCCGGTTACTCCATCAATAATATTAAAATCATAGCCGTTTTCTTTTTTGAAATAACCAATCCAATAAGGGTATTCCATAATGTTCTTCAACTCGATTTCAATTTGAGGGCAATCCTGATATTTTCTTTTTTTATAGAGAATTTCATTTATGATAAATTTTCTTGCTTTATCCCCGGCTTCGTTTTCGGTTACATCCGGGATGAAGTTGTTAACATTAACTATGTTATTGAAATTGTTATTCACAAGATAAGCGCACTCGCCGTTTATCATATCCACACACACATGTGATAACCGACTTTTACCATCGTTAGAGTGTATCGTAACAGCAAATAAATAATACGGCAAAAAGATAAGTTCGGATCGACATAGATCTTTTTTCCTCTGGAATAGATTCTCCTTTCTAACTAATTCTTCAACTGCACGATTTTTATTAATTAGCGGTTGATATTGCATTATTACTAACCATTTTTCTTAGAAATTAAAAAAGCACCGCCTGATATAATGAAAAACAAAAAACTGCAAATGAGATTAACTATTATTCCTTTTCCCGGTTCTGTAAAGAAAAGTGCAGCCAATAAACTCAAGCCAAACACACAAAAGAATATGCTGATGATAGTCATTATAGAAATACCGGTTTTTCTTTCTTGATTCATTTTATCCAACTGTTATTCTAAAAAATGGAATAGACAACAAGCATTATTATAGTTAACAGTGCTATCCATATTTTTAAATTTCTCCAAATGTTGTTATCTGCTGCTCCTGAATAGATATAACTTTTCTTTAATGTCAGTGCAAATACAAACGGAAGCAAAAAAGTAATCAGCACAATTAATCTTGCACTCCCCACATCAATATGACTGATCCAATCAAAGTTTAACATTTCAATTCTCGTGTTCTATCTTTCTTTTTAGTATGTCTTGTAGTTCAGGATCTTTTACTACCAAACCGTAAACTAACCCTCTTAAATTTTCTATTGGATGAGGCTTTGTAACAATACTCACAATGATCGTGACAATAGCAGAGCCAAGAAAACTCCACCAGGAGATATATAAAAACGGTTCACTAATAGAGAAAAGAGATTTCTTATATAAATACATTAGTGCAGAGAGGCAGATGCCGGCAATTAATCCAGACAATCCTCCCCATTGCGTAATTCTTTTCGAAAAGATTCCTAAGATTAATACAGCAAAAATGGGTCCCTGGATAAATGAATTAATTGTTTGAACGTAAACATAGATACCCGGGAATTGTGCGCTTAGAGGAGAAGTAATTATTGCAAAGATTAAAATGATTGCTGTTACATATCTTCCTACAACAAGATAATGTTTATCTGTTGCATTTTTCTTGATGAGCAATTCATAAATATCTTTTGTCCAAATAGTAGCAACAGAATTTACTATAGCGCTCACAGTCGACATTAATGCAGCTAAGAATGCTGCGAATACAAGTCCGGTTAATCCGGGCGGTAACAATTCTTTAATTAACTTAGCATACACACTATCCCCGTCTTGTACATTAGGGAATAATGCAACGGCTATCAATCCAGGGAAAACTATTAATACCGGTATAAGCAATTTTAAGAATGCACCGAAAATCATACTTGCTTTCGCATTCCATTCATCCTTAGCACCCAACGATCTTTGAATGATAATCTGGTTGCCAATGTAATAAGCCGGCGCAAGTACAAACGCTAACCCGAATAATATACCGGTCCATGGATAAGGTGTATTGGTATCAGGTGATAAGACAAGATTAAAATGATGTTGGTACTCTGGACCAAGAGAAATAACCTGATTATATAATTCGTTAATACCGCCAATCTGCCATAGACCAAGAATCAGAATTGCTAAGCTGCCAATAATCATTATGATCACTTGTATCACATCTGTCATAACAACAGCAAGCAATCCACCGGTTATAGTGTATATACCAACAATAACAACGGTAAGAATTATAGAAAGCATGATAGGCCAGCCAAGCATCTCTTTTAGTAAAACACCGGTTGCCCATAACATAACACCAAGTGTAAAGGAAATAAATATTAACCAAAGAGAGGCGCTGATTACACGTAAGTGAGTATTATATCTTCTGCCAAGATATTCCGGGATAGTATAAACACCGGCTTTCCAGTAGTAGGGAATAAAAACCAACCCGGCTAAAATCATTGCCGGCACAGATCCAATCCAATCAAAGTTTGCAACTACAATTCCAAATCTGTAAGCTTGCCCGGTTAACCCTACGAAGTCTACTGCCCCAATATCGGTTCCAACAATAGAAATTGCGATAGCCCAGAACGGCAACATTTTTCCGGCAAGAAAATAATCCGAAGAAGATGAAACATATTTTTCATAATATAAACCAATTACAACAGTACCGACCAAATAGAGAAATATTATAAAGTAATCAATGCCGATAAGCGACATACAACTCTCCACGGCAATATTTTAGTGCCGGAATTAAATTTCTTTGTCTAAATATTTTCTGAGTACATTTTGTAATTCACAACAAATTTCTCAGCCAATTTTATTTCGTCTTTACCATTAACTACATCATAGCTGTTGGTTTTATTAGACCATTCAATTGCATGAGATATTATCCAGTTATTAAAATCTGTTTCATTAAAATCTTTCTTTGATGTTAAAGAGGATAAACAATAATCGAAAAAACATTTCCACCTTGGTATGTAATAATCTTTTATCAGCCCGCCCCATTGTTTGTTTGCATAATCATGGAACTCATTTATTTCAGGTGAACTCCATAAAGTAATTTGTCTTCTTGCATTCCACTCCAGCAGTTTTAAATCGTTTTCGTCCTTCTTCTTACTTTTGGCAGAATTAAGCCAAGAACCGAGCGAAAAATTTTTATTACTGGCAAGAAGCTCGTCCAGATCCCAGCATAGAGATATAAATAATTCTGAGTACTTTTTGAATTCATCTATATCTTTCTGATTATACGTTGATATAATCTTTCCAAAAAGCCGGTTAGCTAAGTTAGCGCCGAATTGCCGTGTTACATCAACAACATCGTAGCGGTACGTTTCTATTTCTTTTAAGTAAATTGCATTGGATAGAAGTAATTCAGCAGCTTTCAACAAATCCAAATTGCTATAGTAAATCTCTGTAGAGCCGTTTGAACTTACATTTTTGATATTAAATTTTGGAACTGAGCAGATTACAGATTCGATAGGTGTATATCCTTTTGGACCGGAATAAACGGTATCAAGTAAAATACTCCAGGCATTGTTAATATTAGCTGATGTAAACCCATAGCGTCTTTCTGAATACTTATTAATCCAGTCTTCAGAATTTATTTTTTCCTTATGCCAATTTAATTCCATAAATAATTCGTAAACCGGCACATTATTTTCAATTCCTTCCGGTACAATACCAATACCGATTAATTTACTACTTGGTATTTCTTCTTTTGCATTTTGCAAGTCACTCACAATTTTTGGGATATTTCCGCCCAACCCGGTTCTACCGCCAAAGTTATTAATTATACTCCATATCCAGGGTTGACCATGAAAATGATCGGTTTTATTCCACTTAGGTTCGGTTTCGCAAAACATATCAAGCACAATAGTATGATTAGGATCAAGAACTGAAATGCTGTCATCACGGATTGTCCAGCTCTGTAAAATCCAAACAGCATCTTTATCAGCTTCCATTAAACTTTCCTGGATTCCTTTATAAACACGGCTCATGTAATCCTTAGATTTATCGGAGGAATCAATTTCATGGAAAATGTCGCCGGCAAAAAAATGATCATTACCGTATAATTCGTTTTGAACATCAAAGAATAGTTTACCTAATTTCTTAAATAACGGATCTGAAGGATCCAGAAAATAGACTCCATCAAAATCATACCAGCTTTTTAGTTTGGTAATTTGTGCCTCAGGAAATCTTTTTGCAAAGGCCCTCGGCACCCTTCCGGTAAAAGTTTGAAGTACCGGTGTAATATTTAATGAACGGAGTCTCTCTAAAATTTTTAATTGTAATTCTTTTTGATCGTCAACCCAGTTTTGTGTTGTAGGTCCACCCCAACCATCCAAATTATTTAACCATCCCCAGGCATTAAACGCCGGGCCAGGTAAAAATTCAAAAACTTCCTTTTGATCACATCCTATTTCAGAAAATAATTTCTGCCATACTGCTTCTTGCCCAACCAGCGACAAAACTAAATTTATTCCATTTAATGCCATCCAATCAATTTCTTTTTCCCATCTTTCCCAATTCCACCAAGGTGTTGAGTAACTAAACGTACAATAATTAAGATAATAACGGTATTTAAATTGTGATTTTATTGTTACCGGCGCATTAAGCTTTTGTAATCGTTCGGATAATTTTATTTGATTTCCATTCCAGCCAATATGGCAATTACTATAATATTTCAAATACCAATTTAGTGCTGAAGCAACTGAAACCTGATTGTTGCCATCCAGAACAACTAGATCATTACTATTATTATAGATACTGAACATATCATTACCATTGATTTCGGTAATTTTAGCTTCAAATTGCTTATAATGATCTGGTAACAGTCTTTTGATTAAATCAGTTACCGCAATTTCGCTAAGTGCTATTTTCTTCTCTGTTTCTACTAAATTATAGTCAGTATTATCCACAGTATTTATTCCCGTACAAGATTATTCAGAAAGTCGGACCATTTAAATCGACCAGTCCATTTGGCCATGGTTCACCGGATAGTAATTTTACCATTACATCTTTATTTCTTTCTATCTTAACTTCATTAGTTAGATATTCTACATACTTTATTTCGTTGTCAATGTTAAAATAACCGCTTGAACTATATACTCGGTTATCTCCAAATAGCATCGCATATTTATAGCCTTGTTTAATAAGCCAATCATCAGCTAATTTTAAGATGATTTTCGTTAAACCTTTGTATCGATAATCGGGGTGAGTACATACTTCTGCAATGCCGCCAATTTTAATCTTTTTATTATCGACTGTAATTATCTTTTCATGAAGGGCAACATGAGAGATTATCTCATCATCACTTTCCAAATACCATCTATACGCCGGGGCTTCCTTAAAATAACGTCGCTCATTAAATATCGTTTGGTTTGCAAAACACAAGGCAAGCAAAGTTTTCAATTTTGTGTCTAAATTTTTATTAACATCCAAATCTCTAACAAATTTTATTTCATATGATCTCATCAAACAACCTACCAGATTCAATTAGGGGTTAACCCAATATTTACTTAGTGTATTAATTACAATATATACACTTTTAATATAATATCTTAGTGTCAAAAACACAATAACTTTTTAATTATTTAAAAAATAATTTATATTTACAAAGAGTAATATTTGACAGTATTTTTATAATTAATGTTATCATAAACAAAACAAACAATACTGTGGCAAAAAAATCAGAACAAATAATCAAAAACTTATCAACCGATAGCGTCATATTCGGTTTTGACAATTCAGAGTTAAAAGTACTGCTCATTAAACTTGCCGTTGAACCTCAAAAAGGAGAATGGGCTTTACCGGGAAGCAACATACTTACTGATGAAAACTTAGATGTTGCCGCAAAACGTGTATTAAAAGAACTTACTGGACTTGATAATGTCTATATGGAACAACTATACACCTTTGGCGATGTTTTACGTTTTCCATTATTCAGGGTTGTTACAGTAGCTTATTTTGCACTTGTTAAAATTGAAGATTATCAACCCGAGCCTGGACCAAAAGCTAGTGACGCAAAGTGGTTTCCAATTAAAAAACTTCCTAAACTACCTTTCGATCATATTGAAATTATAAACTATGCATTAAAAAGATTGAAACAACGCGTAAGAATACGTCCCATAGGTTTTGAATTATTACCCATGAAATTTACCCTCTCCCAGCTTCAAAATCTATACGAGACTATAATGGATGTTGAAATGGACAAAAGAAATTTTAGGAAAAAAATTATCGGGATGAATCTTCTAATACCTCTAGAAAAACAGAAAGGGGTTCCTCATCGTGCCGCAAAATTATATAGATTTGATAAGCGCAAGTACGACAGCTTGAAAGAGAAGGGATTTAATTTTGAGATTTGATTTCGACCTAGAGCAATGCTGAGTCGTTTAGCAAAAAATGGGGACGACAAATTACTTAAAATCACCTAATGAAACAGTTCGTTATCATCTATTTCTCTTCTTTCATGTTTGCTTGATTTAATCATCACTTTCAATTCTTCTCCTTCAACATCATCGAAGTATTCGAGATAAAATTTGTGACTGCCGGAGAGCAAAGCAATGCTTCCGTATTTTGTTCTCGGACTGTGCGAGCCGTTGTTATCTACAACAAGCTGATCATCAATGTATAATTTTGCGCCGTCATCGGAACGAACGTAAAAGGTGTAAACATCGTTATCGTCAACACGAATCAATCCGCTGTAAGTTATAGCGAATTGATCTTCGCGCTCCTTTACGTCATCAATAGAAATATTTTTCAGCACGCCATTCTTCGTTTCTTTTATTTTATCAAACTCCGGCAAATTCAGCCAGTTAGTTCCTTCATAATATTTATAATTCAATCCGCTGTTTGCCGGAATAAAAGAGACTCCCTTTTGTCCTTCAACTTTTTCAAATGCCATTACACTCGTTTTACTTTTTCGAGAGCCGTCGAAAGAAGAAACTTTTAGCGTGCATGATCTATTAATTGTTATTTGTCCTTTGTACAATTGTGAATTTATCGTTGGTTCATTTCCATCAAGAGTAAATCTTGTTTGTGAGTTTTTATTATAATTCAAAACTGTTATAGTTACTTCATCTATAAATTTGTTATTAGCTGCACGTATCACCGGCGCAGACAATGTTAATAATTGTTCCGATTCTTTTTTCAATTCGAGTTGATCGAACAAACTGCCGTTGTAATCAATCGCACTGAGATAAAGTTGATTGCCATTAATGGAAACGAGACAAAAATTGTGGGCACTTTTTACTTTTGCAGTAAACCACGATCTCATCACAGCGCTTTTTTCCAGATTGCCTCCGGCGCCACCGGTTTGTATATAAACAACACCGCTCTCATCAATTTTATCATTCACTATCCGCCATGTTCTTTCGTAGCTGTGAATGTGTCCGTAAAAAACAATATCGACATTATATTTTTCGTAGAGAGGAATGAGCGGAAGAATTACCGGGTCGCCTTTTAATCTGAGCGATGTTTCGGAATTACCGTAATCATCGTAATCGGAAGAATACGCGGGATGATGATGCAAGACAATTTTCCAAACTGATTTTGATTTTGCAAGCTCTTCTTCGAGCCAATTATATTGTTCGTTTCCCGGTTCAAGTTCAAGATTGCTGTCGATAATAAAAAATTGTGTATTGCAGTAAGTAAAAGTGTAATAACTTTTTTCGCTCCGCGATTTCATGTACTTAAAATAATTCGGATCGTTATTATCATGATTACCCATCACCGGAAAGAGCGGAATGCTTTTCATGAACTCGTGTGCATTGGAAAGAAATTGATTGCGCCACATGTTAACGTCTTCGCCTCTTTCAACAAGGTCGCCGGCTATCAATCCGAAGTTTGGTCTTTCCAACAAAGCCATTGTAGAAATTTTATTCCATGCAAGCGTATCATCCTGTTGCTGCGAATCGCTGAAGACAGTAAATGTAAACGGCTGTTCGAAATCGGGAAAAGTTGAAATCGGCAGAATATCATAATTAAGTGTATCACCATTCGCAGCATAGGAAAGTACTTTGTAAAAATATTGCGTGCCGGGTTCAAGATTTTTCAATTCTATTACATGCATCATCGAAAGCGAGTCGTGAATTATTTTTTGATTTAGCACGGGAGAATTTTTATCAACCTCTGCTTTGCAGAATTTGACTTCGCCTTTTGAAGCGAGGTTTGTTTCCCACAATATCATAATTGAATTTGTTGATGTGTTCTGCGCGTAAGGTTTGACAAGAAAATTTAATTTTGCTTCTTGAGAGAAAATGATTGTTGAAAGAATAAATAGGCTTAGAAAGATTTTTTTCATTGAGGGTAATCTCCACAAAACTCAACACATTTTTTTATAAGCAATACATGACCTTGAAGGTTCTGCACAACCTTTAAGGTCGAGAAGTTTTACTACGATATTCAAAAAGAATCCAAAATTTTATTTTGCCTTTTTATATCCGTGCAGAACATCAAAAATAATTTGCGCATCTTCGCGTGTTATTTTATAATCTGAATTATTGTTGAGCATCTCGAACAATTGCTCTTCGGATTTTGCTTCGCCGAAAATTTTGTAGATCGAACTTTTCTGGCTTTTCAATTTCTTAAATTGCTCGAAGAACAAAGGATCGGTATCGCTGTGCCAGAGATCTCCGCTCGAAAGTTTCTTCTTGAAAAGATTTTCTTCCGAAACTTTCGTGTACGCAATTCCGAGACCGCCGGTTTCGTGATCTGCCGTAAAAATCAATAATGTATTTGGATGCGCTTTTTGAAAATCATAACAAACGCCGAGCATGTTGTTCATTTCTTCAACGGCTTTGTAAATTGCGCCGGCATCGTTATCGTGAGCTTCCCAGTCAATTCTCCCAGCTTCAATCATAACAAAAAAATTTTTGTCTTTACGGTCAAGCAGTTCAAGTGCTTTCGTTGTCATATCAACCAATGAAGGTTCACCGGTAATTTCAGTATCTCTGTCAACAGCGGCAGAAATTCCGCCGCCGTTAAACAATCCGAGAACTTTATCCGTACTGCTGTCAAGATTCATCAAATCATTTTTGTTGGAGATTATTTTATAACCGTTTGCTTCGAAACCGGTCAACAAATTTTTTTCGTCTTCTCTTTCGGAAAACATTTCATTGATGTATGATGAATTTTTATAGTAAGCAAAATCTTTCAGCTTTGTTCCTTTCGGAATAAATTTTGCAACACCGCCGCCGAATACTACTTCAATGTTGTGCCCGATCAATTGTTCTGCAATTTCATTTTCAAGATTTCTGTTGTAAGTGTGCGCATAAAACGCCGCCGGTGTTCCGTCCGTAATTCCGGCATCGGTTACAAGCCCAGTTACATAACCGAGTTTTTCTGCAAGTTCCAAAGATGTTTCAACCGGGTAACCGTTCGTATCAACGCTTACAATTTCCATCCAATTTTTATAGCCGGCTGATATTGAAGAAGCGGCAGTTGCGGAACATGTAACTACTCCGTTAATAGTGTTGGTTAGTACAACTCCCGATGCACCTACATCCATAATTTTTTCGAAGTAAGTTTTTTCGCTGTTGTGTTCGGCAATTCTCATGTAAATCGGCAGACTCATATGATTGAATCCCATTCCGTCTCCAATCATCAAAATCACATTTACACCATCACGAATCGCTTGCTGTGTTACTTTTCCAACTTCGGTGTTGTCAATAATTCCTTTCAATTGATTAACATACTTTTCCGGTCCAACGGCACCGAGCGGAACCGGCGAAGATGTGTGGTTGCCCGTTCCCCATGTTATGTGCGATTGACTTGAAACTGCTCTGTTATAGAGTAAGTGCGCATGTTTATTTTTTGCCGACCAAAAAACTTCGCCCTTGTAACCGATATGATCATCATGCTGGCAGTTAACTAAAAATGGAATTGAAAAAAAAATTAATGCCGCAAAATTGGTAATTGATTTATTCATCGATTTTCACTCACAAAATTTTTAAACAAATTTCTTGATCATGCTCGCCAAAAAACGGCGGGTAAACTCTTGTTCTTTCTTTTTTGATCAAGAGTATGAATAAAATTAATAATGTTACTCGCCTTCATAGAATAACATTGAATCCGGTATTTGTTGTTTCTCAATTTCCGGACCTTCAAATTTAACTTCGATGCTGTTCCCTTCATAATCTTCAAAATATAATAATGTAAAACGGTGGAAGCCTTCTTTCAGTGCAATCATGCCGGATGCTTCCAAAGCTCCGTGCGAGCCGTCGTTACCAACAATTTGTTTGTCGTCAATAAATAGAACCGAGCCGTCATCGGACAAAGTATAGAATTGGTAAAAACCTTTTTTAGGAATTTTTACAAATCCCGTGAACTTGAATCCGTAATGATCTTCTTTTTCTGCCGGACTCAAATCAAAATTTTCCAGCTTGCCGGATTTCAATGATTTGCTCGATGCAAAATCGAACACACTCAAAAATGTTCCTTCGTAATATTCATAATTAATTCCGTTGACCGGCTTGTGAAGATTTACCGGTTCGAAGTAAATAAGTTTGTTTGCTTCGATTAATGAAAGAGGACTCGGATTCATTCCCTCCTTAAATGCTTTCGCTTTGATTACCGCCGATTCAGTTAACTGAAACGGTTCGCTAAATAATTTTGAATTTTCATCCGGTTCGCTCCCATCCAATGTGTAACGAATTTTTGCATTAGTCGTACGTGTAGTTAAATCAATAACAGCAGAATTTTCAAAATAAGTTATATCATTTTTTTGGTACGGCGTTGAAACAAAATCAACTTGCGAAAAAGAATACGGCTGATTTTCATTTCCGGTTCCCCAATTCTTATTTGGCTCTGCACCCATCTCAAAAACGATCTTCGCGCCGTTCATTATATCATCATACATAATAAAATTTTTATCGTAAGATTTTCCGTTCAACTTCACAGATTGGATATAAATATTTTTCGATGAGACTCCGCGTGCTTCAACAACAAATTGTTTTCCGCTTGCGATATCTATAGTTACTTTTTCGAAAAGCGGTGTTCCGATAGCATACTCGTTTGTGCCCGGGCATACCGGATAAAATCCCATCGCGCTTAATACTAACCACGCCGACATTTGTCCGCAGTCTTCGTTGCCACTTAATCCGTCCGGCAAAGCTGTGTACATCTCATCCATAATTTTGCGGACACGCTGCTGAGTTTTCCACGGTTCGGGAGTAAAGTTATAAAGATACGCCATGTGATGACTCGGTTCGTTGCCGTGAGCGTACTGCCCGATCAATCCGGAAATATCAGATTGTTGCTTGCCTTCAAGTTTGGTATCTGCTTCAAAAGTTTCATCAAGTTTTGCTGCAAGTTTATTTCCGCCGCCGTACAAACTTTTCAAGCCGCTAACATCGTGCGGAACATAAAGTGAATACTGCCACGAATTTGCTTCGGTAAAATCGCGTGTTACGGCATAAGGATTAAAAAGCGGAACCCAAGTGCCGTCCGATTTTTTCCCGCGCATAAATCCGTTGTAGCCGTCAAACAGATTTTTGTAGTTCATTGCCCGTTTGCTGAATCTATCGTAGTCATCTTTTTTACCGAGTTCCTTTGCCATCATTGCGATGCACCAGTCATCGTAAGCATATTCCAAAGTTTTTGATACGGACTCGTGTTCGCTGTCGGATGCAACGTAATTTAGTTCTTTGTAGGTCTTCAATCCGAGATGATTCATATCCGCACTTTTCTTCATTGCGGTAAAAGCTTTTTCAACATCAAAATTTCTCAAGCCTTTCATGAATGCATCCACAATTACGGGGATAGAATGATAACCTATCATCGTGCCGGTTTCATTTGAAGACAACTCCCACACCGGTAGTAAAGTGCCCGTTTCATATTTGGCAAGTAATGTTTTTATCATATCAATATCGCGCTGAGGTTCAATGATTGTAAAAAGCGGATGCAATGCGCGGTAAGTATCCCACAAAGAATAAACAGTATAATAGTTGAAATCTTTTGCTTGATAAATTTTGTTATCCATATCTCTGTACTTGCCGTCAATATCCATAAAAACATTCGGGTGAATCATTGTATGAAAAAGTGCTGTGTAAAAAACTGTCAGTTGTTCTTTTGTACCGCCTTCAATTTTTATTTTACTTAATTCTCTTTCCCACATTTGCCCGGCTTCATTTCGTGTTTTGTCAAAATTCCAACCGGGAATTTCTGCGTGGAGATTTTTTCTCGCACCTTCAATACTTATGGCAGAGATTCCAACCTTCACAAGAATTTGCTCATCTTCATTTGTTTTGTATCGAACATATCCTTTTAGATTTTCTCCTTTTGCTTCTTTCACACTTGCTGAAATTTTATCATCGAGTGCGGTTCCAAATGATTCAAATGGTTTTGAAAATTCTATAACAAAATAGAGTATCTGATCATTCGCCCATCCTTTTGATCTTCGGTATCCTTCTACTTTTGTACTGCTCACAAAGTTTATGTATGATTCAATTGCACGATCAGATATACCATGCTTTAAATCAATGATGATGTTTGAACTTTCCGATTTAGGAAAAGTGTATTTATGAAATCCGGCTCGTGCTGCTGCGGTAAGTTCTGCTTTGATTTTGTAATCGTCCAAAATTACACTGTAATATCCGGGCGAGGCTTTTTCATTTTCATGAGTGAACCGCGAGCGGTAACCTTCATCCGGATTTGTTTTGCTTCCGGGAATAATTTTCAGTTCGCCGGTAGTCGGCATTAATAAAACATCACCGTAATCTGCACCACCCGTTCCGCTGAGATGTGTATGACTAAAACCCATTATCGAATTATCGGAAGTATGATAGCCCGAACACCAATCCCACCCTTCAATATCAGTATCGGGACTTAACTGCACCATTCCAAACGGAACTGAAGCACCGGGGAATGTATGCCCGTGTCCGCCGGTACCAATGAAAGGATCAACATACTTTGTTATGTTTTGTGCGTAAAGATTGAAACAGCCGGCTAAAAGTAAAACTAAAACTCCGCAGCAAATCTTTTTCATGATAGTTTCCAGATTATTTGTTTGAATAAATTACAAACATAGTGTATAATATACAATAAGAAATTACAAATATTACGCTGAAGCAAATATTTCAGACACTTTTAACAAAATAATAATATGACTAAAAGAAGTTATCATTTCGCAGCAATTTGGAGTTCTGATAGCAAATGCCGGGGGAACAAATGCTTACCGGCATGTTAGCAAGAATCGTAAATTTATTTATAATGCAATTACTCAAACCGCCGGACTGATCTCTTTCGTGCCGCGGCAATATTGAATTTAGATGCTGAAACAAAATAATTGATGTCTTCGTACCGGTTAAAGTAATGCCGAACTACAAAAAGTAAGCTTTTATTCTTTGTGAACCGGCAAGGTGAAAATAAATTTACTTCCTTTGCCATGTTCGCTTTCAACGCGGATTGTGCCGCTGTTTTTTTCAACAAACTCTTTACACAAAATTAATCCGAGTCCCGTGCCGGATTCGTTTTCGGTTCCGCTCGATGAATGAGTAGCATCCAATCTGAAAAGACTTTCAATAGTTTTTTTATCCATCCCGATTCCTGAATCGACAACTTCAATCTCAGTAAAATCTCCTTTGGCAGCAGCATTAACGTTTATAACAGAATCTCTATTACTGAATTTAATTGCATTTGTTAGAAGATTACGTATGACTGTATCGATCATATCTTTATCAGCATAAACATACTGCTGTCCAGCAATTTTGTGAAGAAGTTGTATCCGTTTTTTCTCTGCTGTCATTTCAAGCAGAAGGAAGTTAGCATTTACCAATTCGTGTAGATCAAGTTTTTGAGGGTTAAAATCAATCCTTCCGGTTTGAGAACGAGACCATTGCAGTAAATTCTGTAAAAGATTATGAGAAACTTCGGCAGATTTTTTCATCTCGCCTACATAAAATAATTTTTCCTCATCTGAAAGTTCTGCATAGTCCGATAGAAGCAAATCAGAAAATCCTAAAATCGTAATGAACGGATTTTTAAGATCGTGCGCGATGATTGAGAAAAATTTATCTTTTGTTTGATTCAATTGCTTCAATTCATCAGCATATTTTTTAATTGCATCAGCATTTCTCTGTCTTTCAATAACCTGGGCAATCTGTTCTGAAACGAAAATTAGAAGCTGCTTCTCTTCTTCGCCGTAAGCTTTTTCATTTTCATAATCCTGGACTACAATAACGCCGACAGTTTTACCACCAAGCTTAAGAGGAACACCAAGCCAGATCGGCGAATTTGTTCCTATCAATTCTATTTCTCCGGCAGCTCTGAGTTCAGCATCTTTCTTAAAATCTACTAACACAGCTTGCCCATTTCTTAAAACATATTCAGTTAAACCTCTGCCGAGCTTTTTAGTAGGCTGCGGCGGATCAAATTCATCAACAAAGTACGGAAACGAAAGGGATTCGATTTTCTTTTCGTAAAGTGCAATATAAATATTTTTTACCGGCATAGTGTGAGCAATTATTTCATGAATTCTTTTATAAAGGGCATCCATATCAGATGCTGTAAAAGCAGCTTCAGAAATGTCGTAAAGTGTTTCTCGAATGCGCTCTGATTTTTTTCTATTAGTGATATCGTGCCCGATCCCTACTAAGCCAATTATTTTCCCATCTTCGGTATGAAGCGGAAGTTTGGAGGTTAGGAGCCAGCGCTTGTTTCCATATTTATCATAAAAATATTCTTCCCGGTTAATTACTGCCTCGCCTTTCTGAATAACAACTTGATCATCTGCAAAAAATGTTTCGGCAATTTCTTTCGGGAAATAATCAAAATCGGTTTTGCCGAGAACATCTTCTTCTTTTTCGCATCCCATATTTTCCAGGTCTGTTTTATTGGCTAAAGTTTTGCGGCAGTTTATATCTTTCGCGTAGATAGCATCAGGGATATTATTGAACACTGTCCGCATAAGAATCTGTTCGTGTTGAAAAGACCTTTCCATTTCTTTTCTATCGGTAATATCCCGTATAAAAGAGGCAACTTCATTATCCCCGTACGGAAGAACCCTCGCTTCAAATGATTTTTCTTTACCGCCGATTGGAAGTTCGTATTCAATTACTGTAAGTTTTTTACCTTTCGAAATTTCTTCTAATGCAAACTGAAATTTAACACCCACAGATTTAGGCAGCACAGATTGCATATGTTTACCAAGAAATTTTTCCGGCGGCAGATAAAGATCTGTTATAGACCCGGCTTTATAATCGAGTATTGTTCCGTCTTTACTCATTCTAAAGAAAATATCCGGTAATGAATTTAATATAGCATCAAGTTCTTTTACGGTTTCTTTAGAATTTTTATTTCTTTTCTTATGATTGTTCCCCGGCTCAATTCTGTTCAAGAGAATCAATTTGAATTTTTCTTTCTTAAGTTTTACAGTTATTGCATCTGCCTTGATAGAACCATTATTACCAGGCATCGAGAATTTTCCATTCGAGATTCTATACGGAAACTTATAGTTAATCAGCAGTTGGTTTGTTTTCTTTAAAATTTTAGCGGCTGGCTGAGTACAATAAACTATTTTATTACGGTCGTTTAAGATTAGTGCTGAATCTTTATTATTCAGTTGTACAATTTTTTTTAATTCACGTATTAGTTTCTGATTATAGTTTGCGGATTCGGCTGGTCCACTTGGAGCCATAACAAACTCCTTGCAGTTTTATTGATAAATAAAATATTGTTTTTATAAAATTAAAGGAAATAATTGTTTAAAAACAATCAATTCGGTGCCAATTATAGTAGTGATATGAATTCTTATTGTTACAACTTGTATAAATTTTTATAGCAGAGATTTTATTTAACGTATTTTTAACATAATCCCGAAAAGGGAAAATATTCTCAAATTAAATTCTGGTCATCACCGGGAATTTAAAAATACTTTATATGGATCTATCTTTCTTTTGCTCAGATTCAAAGTAATTTTGTTGCCAACAGTAGGAAGCCGGTTAATTTCATTTTCCATGAGATCAACTCTAGCTGCTTTTAAGATATTTTTATGAAATAAAGTTAGTGTCGTATTAATATCATTTGCCGAATAATTGATAAGTCTAAAAACTAATGCATTATCATCCACCGATTTTTTCACATATAAGACTTGGACGAAATCATTATCAATCTCAAAAAATTTCCCGTACAGAGTTTTCGGTATATTAACCGCCGGGTGTACCTCAGTTTTTATTTTTAACGAATCTGCTTCCTTTTTTATTGAATGCGAGTGAAACTTTTCAAAAGTAGTTAAATGATATTCGAATTCGACATATCCCGGTTGAGACGGACGGAAATTTGTATCCCAATAATTATTCATTGGCCATGCAAGTAATAACGGATTCTCATTTCTTTCAATTTGTTTACTTCTTTTGCCAAAATTAAAACCACCGGCTTGAATCATCGGTGCATCCGGGCAGAACAGTACAGCACCATAATTATCGTTATACATTGCAACATACGATTCTACAGTAAACCAATCCTTACTGGATCCGTTCAGTTGTTCGGTATCAAGTTCTGTAGGCATTCCGGCTGTATCAAAATTACATTTCCAATCCTTTGCAAGTTTTAGGGGAAAGACAAAATAAATTGATTCCGGTGTTCTTATCTCTTCTTTATAAAATGAAGCTTTAAATGTTATCGATGGTTTTAAAGAGTTGAGGAGTATTGTCTGTTTTAAATTTTTTACACCCGGTGCTTCGAAAGAAAGCGTTAACGAAATTCCTTCAGGTGTTTGTTTAATTTCATAACCAAGAGGGCTTGAAGCTGTTTCTAAAATTCTTTTCCAATCACTATTCCAGCACGAAATATCATACTGCTCTTTTTCTAATTCACGGGCATAAAATGCCCGTCTGTCTTCCCGAAACAACGGATCGGTACGTTCCCTGACAAACTGGAAAAATGTAAACTCGTTTTCCGCATCTAGTAATTCATGTTTCCCGGTTTTATCAAACACACGGAGTATCCTACAATTATCCGGGTTAAACTCAATTCTATAAAATTCCGATTCAATAAATATCGTCGCAGATTTTTCTTGAGTTTTTTCGAATGTATTCAATCTACGAGAAGACGATTCGGAAACAATCTCTCCTTGTTTTAACGATTCGATTGCTTGACCTTCCAATAATTCATCAAACTTTATAAACTTATATGAGTACGGTTCAATCTCAACCGGTCCGTATAGTGGTGCATTCGCCGGTTGATTATATCTCGTTTCCCACCCAAACCGTGAAGTACGCAACCGCTTACCATCTAACTTCCACCAATCGGGAACGCGTACAAACTCCTTTTTAGTTACACCGCTCATATTAATAACAGCAATTCCTTGCTGGTTGTCTGCTGATTTCGGGTTCCCGGCAAAGGATTCGAGTTGATCTACAAGAAGATATTCTGCAGTTTCATTGGCAATATATGCATTGTTGTCTTTAATATTGAATTGCGTCTTCGAAAAAATATTATCCGGGTCCATGGAGTTTGATGATCCCCAGGTATGTTCATCAAAAAGGTTAATTTCTCTCCATGCTTTATCCGCAAGACTTTGATAGTAATTTTTGTTTACTGACGAAAACGCATTCAGCAAATCTGCTTTATATAATTTTTGTTTCGCCAGAATGTTAGTCTTGGTTACATCGGCACTACTTGCACAACCAAAATTCCAGTAATCAGTCCAGTCGCCAGAACGCACTTCGTACTCATCCGTCGGTTTAGATTTAATTTTTTCCAGCAGTTCGTTAGGAGTTATATAGCGGATTACCGGCTGCAAACCCCGTTCATTCCATTCACGTATAAGTTTTGCAACATCAATACTTGGCGGTGAATTATCCCAGCACACCGGTGCAGCGGCTGTTGTTAAATAAATAAAATCATGTTTGTAATCCAGCTTACGAAGATGCTCAAGGTAAACATCCAATCCCTCTTTCATTCTATCAACATTGTTTTCCCATGTATAAAGAAGTTGATCAAACATCGTATAATGCGCGCCGTTCATAACAAAAATTTCTCTCCCCGAAGGTCCCTTCCATCTGAAAACAGACGGACGTTTTTCAATCGGTCCGCCAAGATGGATATTAACAGCCATAATTAACAATTCAACCCCGGCATCTAACAAAAGATCAACAACAGTCCATGGTATTCCGTCAACGTCGTGTTGATTTGCTGTTTTAATTTCGATGTTTAAGAGTTCCCTAAGTTTTTTTACCGGTTCGAGCTGTTTTATAATTTGTTCTGCACTACATAGCGGGGTTGTGTTAAATTGCAAACCTGAAATTCCAATTCGTTTCTTCTCTGTAAAATATTTTAGTTTATTGATGTCATCTTCACCGGCAGTTTCAAGCCATTTCATTATTTGCGCCGTAACTTCAATCGTCCATTTGGGTGCCGAACTTTTATCCCAACTTTCTGTCTCTTTAAGAAGCTCCAATGCTTGATCGATAAATTCCCTTTGTAATTCCCAAACAATTGGCTGTGTATGTGTGTAACCAACATCAAGATGACTATGATGCAGAACTAATATTTCTTTTATGTTCATTATTGTTATTATTCTTTTTGTGAGAGGGATCTTTCGCTGATGCTATCGAATACATGAATCTTATCTTTATCGAAAAGAACTTTTATCGATTGATTGTATTTCAAATCTTCAGTCAAAACAGATCTGCAGACAAGTTTCTGACTGCCAATGGTGAAGTGAATCAGCGATTCGTTTCCGAGAGGTTCGTGCAATTCAACCTTCACATTGATGCCGGTCGATAACTCTTTAGACGAAATAATTTTTATATCTTCAGGTCTTATTCCAAGAATAATACTACTATTACCGGCAGAATCAATTTTATTATCTAATTGAATTTCCAGCATCCCTTCGTTTGAAACGAACTTATTATTATCTATTAACTTTCCATAAATAAAATTCATAGCCGGGCTGCCGATAAATCCGGCTGCGAATTTATTAACCGGCTTGCGGTAAATATTCATCGGTGTGTCTACTTGTTGAATAACCCCATTCTTCATAAGTACTATTCTATCTGCCATTGTCATTGCTTCTACCTGGTCATGCGTAACATAAATCATTGTAGTGTTAAGTTTCTTATGAAGCTTCGAAATTTCCGTGCGCATTTGCACTCTCAATTTTGCATCAAGGTTACTCAATGGCTCATCAAACAGAAAAACTTTGGGGTTACGGACAATTGCGCGGCCAAGGGCAACACGCTGCTTTTGTCCGCCGGAAAGTTCTTTAGGTTTACGCTTAAGTAATTCTTCAATACCAAGAATGGCGGCTGCTTCATTTACTCTTTTGCTAATTTCTCCCTTATCAAAGTTTCTAAGTTTTAATCCAAATGCCAGATTCTCGTAAACTGACATATGAGGGTACAATGCATAATTCTGAAAAACCATCGCTATGTCGCGGTCTTTTGGTGCAATATCGTTAACAAGTTTTCCATCGATATAAATTTCACCGCTGTCGATTTCTTCGAGTCCGGCAACCATACGTAATAACGTTGTTTTACCGCAGCCGGATGGCCCCACAAACACAATAAATTCACTATCATAAATCTTCAATGAAAAATCATTAACTACATTTATTTTCCCATCGTAAGATTTGCAAACATTCTTAAAAATAATTTCAGCCATATTAAATTCTTCTTTTGTTAATCGTTAGGATCGTTTACCGGTATTGAAATTCCAACTTCGGGCTTAACATAAACAAGGACAAGTTTGCAAGGTTTTCTGCCGGTATTTATAAAAGTAACTTGCTCTGCCGCAGCCGGAATAAGCATTGTTTCAATATACGCAAGCGATGTAGTCCTTCCTTTAGAAGATACAACATCGATCGTTTCGCCTTCAACAAGATTAATTGCATATCCCTTACCATCGGTATTTATCGTGTAGCTCTTTTCAAATTCAACTCTCAAGATTTTATAAAAGGTAAAAGGCTTATCATAAAGTTCGAATAGTTTCCAGTCTTTCCCGGAATCAATTAGTTTTGGTTTTGCAAGCAGATTCTCCTTAACCCAGCTGCTTGTTCTTTCCGTTCGTATATTGGCAAATCCTCTTTCGATATTGATAGGTCTTAATTTTCCTTCGAGATCTCTGCGTAAATAATCATAAATTTTAAATGTGAAGATATACGGAGTCGCGCTGATTTCAAGAACTAAGTTTCCGCTGCCGCTGCAATGCACAGTTCCATTCGGAATACAGAATAAATCGTGCGGCTTACTTGGTTCGCTGTTTACATATTTATCAATATCTATTTCGATCTCTTCTTTCGCGGATTTTAAGAGATCTTTTTTGAAATTATCAATATTACATCCTTCTTGTAAACCGATGTAAACCCTTGAATCCGGCTTAGAATTTACAATGTAATATGTTTCATCTTGTGTATAAGTTTCACCGAATTCTCTTTTAATGTAAGTTGGTCTCGGATGAACTTGCGTTGATAAATTACCACCATCGATAGTATCAAGGTAATCAAATCTTATCGGCCATTCGTATTTAAATTGATTCGCAATGTGTTCACCAAGAATATTTTTATTATTAAAGTACATCACGAAATCAAAAGAGCATTCCAGGAAATTATCGCCGCTCCGGAATATCACCCCGTTTTCCGGAACAATCAATTCAAACGACCACGCATAATTGGGCTTATCTTTATCGAGGTCCATATGCCACTTCATATATTGCCCGCCCCATGGTCCCGGGTAAAACCACGGACGCACCCTGAAAGGCGATTGCGATAATTCATTTAATGCATTTCTAAAATCATCTCCATCTATAAATGCCGGGTTATCATCATCTTGCCCGTCTATAAACAATGATATATAGTTAAGAATTCTCTTCTTCTGGCGATTAAACGAAGGCCACTCAATGAAATAAGAACGTTTATAGAACTCCTCAAAATCTTTTGCTAAGTAACCGGTATTATTTGCTTTTCCATGACGGAACATATCTTGAATTGTATCTTTTGGAATATCAACATACCAGAGTTCATCCCACAATTCTATTAAAGACGCACCGGTACCAACGATGATTGTCAGTTTCCCTGATTTGTCTCCGCGTCTTACGGCAGATTCAATTCTTAAGTCGGCAATTTTCTTTGTATCAAAAAACACCTCCGGGCCAAACGGATAATGTGTTCCAAAAATTCTATCATCACCACCAAGAAATGGTTTAAGATCTTCATTAATCTTATCTGCTTCTCTCAGGTATAGATCGAACCGGATAAATTCAAAATTAATTTTTTTATTCTCCAAACTTTCCCGGAAACCATTTACTATATTTTCCCAGTTGACGCCGGGATATCCATCAATTACAAGGACACGCAAACCCTTATTAATTTTTGATATTACACTATCAGCTAATTTGTTATAACTCTTCTGAATTTTTTCTTTCTCAATATCAAAAGTTGGCAATACTTCATACAGACCTTTAGGGTAAATATCATTCCCTTCCGGTAATGGTGTTTGAAAAGGACTTTCAAGCGACTTACTTCTATCTTCCATTAATATTCCTTAACTATAAATTGTTATCTATCTAAAAATGCCGCACCGATACACGCAGCTTTGTCTTCTAATTGTGAGGGCAATATTTCAATATTACCTTTTGGGACTGTCCATGCCCTTCTCTTAACTATCTCGGTTAATACCGGGATTATCTTATCATGGCTATTCATCAATCCGCCTCCCAAGATCACCCTATTAATTCCATACGCATGAACAACATTCACTATACCGAGAGCAAGATTTTCACGAAACTCATTTGCAACTGATTTGTATTTATCGTTTGAATCAGATTCATCGAAAAAAGTTTTTAACGGATTTTCTTTTTCAACTAATTGAGGAAATTTATTCAGCACCTTTTTCTCTAATGACGATGCCGAACAATACAATTCCAAACAGCCTTTGTTACCGCATGGGCATTCTGCACCGTTTCGATCAATACTAATATGTCCGCCAAGAACACCGCTCATAGGATTTTCCGAACCGAATAATTTTCTATCTATCACAGCGGCACAACCAATGCCGGTACCAAGTGTTATTACAATTACCGAGTTAAAATTTTTTCCGGCACCGAATTTCCACTCTCCATAAGCATATGAACGAGCATCATTATCAATTACAAATGGAATATTAAGCTTTGTAGAAAACAGTTTTTGGAGATTTATACCGGCAAACTCATTCGCTGCCCCTACATCGTTGATCAATTCGCCGGTATTTCGGTTGATCAATCCTTTGATAGCCAAACCTCCGCACAAAATTTTTTCATTACCGGCAAACTTTTTCGTCTCTTCCAGCAAATTGAGTAATAACGCGTTCGTGTTTCTCAAATCGATAAGTTTCTTCACTGAAAATTTGTATGTAGAACCATCTTCCCCGAACAAACCGAATTTAATATTCGTGCCCCCGAAATCTATTCCTATCCTCATTGCTCATCCTTCGGGAAAAAATAAATTAGCACATCGATCAGATGTCTTTTCCAGTTGCCCCACGTGTGTCCTTCGGAATATTCCTTGTAAACGAAATCATAACCTTTATCTTCCAAAACTTTTTTAAAGCGTCTGTTCGCTTCAAGAAAATTTGATTCTTCTTTCGGCAAGAACGAGGCACCAACTACTTCTTCGTAAATACCTATATCTACATAAAGCTTGATATCTTTTTTCTGTTCCAACTTATAGAGATTTATCAGTTTATCATTATTAAATGATTGGTAACCAGACTGGCTACAACCATTGGCAAAAACATCAGGACGTGCGAACGGAATGTATGCCGAAATCAATCCCCCAAAAGAATCACCCGTAACTAACCGCGCTTTGGGATCTGCGACAGTACTATAATTTTTATCTACGAATGGAATTAACTCTTCAGCAAAAAATTTAACATAATTATCGTTCAAGCCATACTCTGTCATTCTATTCGGTATTCCGGGTTGAAATCTGTTTGGAGGTGTAACAAATACTGCCATCATTGGTTTGATTTTATTATCGCGTATCAACTGATCAATCGTTGTCGGCACTTGCGCAAATTCAACGTAGTCAATTCCGTCTTGCAGATAAAGAACCGGGTATTTTGTTTCCGAATTATAGCCGGGAGGAAGGTAAACATGTATCGTATGTTTATAGCCCAAACATTCCGAATCGATTTCATGTACTTTCAAATTTTCGACACCTCCCTTTTTACCGTAAATAAATTCATTAAAGTACTTGTGCCTTTCATATGTCGGCATTGCAAGTTCGGAAAGTTCACCAAAACCGTTGAGCGATTTAAACGGATTAAGCGGATCGAGCGACCACATACTATTTTTGCCGAACATTAGCCAATATTCAATTCGAGCATCAGCCGGTGCGTTCCCCTTTAGATAGAAAAGATCAGTACCTTCAATTTTTTTCATCCATACAATATCTGTCCAACTGTTAATATCACCAAGGACACCAACCGAATCATTTTCTCCTTTGTAAAAGAGAATGTAGGTAGTATCGTTTTCAAAAACCGGGTACGTTGATTGCAGTTTTTAGTAGAATGATTCGCTTAATTCTTTTTTTAACCGGGAATCGTTTGCATTATAAATTTCTTTAAGAAAATCATTGAACATCGGGTTATTAATCTTTTCTTGCATAAAGTTAACCGCCGGAAATATCGTTATAAGTAAAAATATTATTACTAAATGATGTCTTTTCATTTTAAAGTCACTTTACTTTTAATATACCTTTTTTAGAAACATTATAAATTTCATTATGATATTTGAGATTGTGTAGCTCGGCTTTCGGATCGAACTCGCCGAATTGCGGTTTCGATTTAATACCGTCAAACTTTGTTGCCTTCACTCCGAAGATTCCTTCGATGATTGTTGAAACGTAATTCCCGGCAGAAGAGCAAGCCCAATCCGCACCGTAAGGCCATTCGTAAAAAGCTTTCAACGCACCGCCGGAATCCGGTTTCATTGCACTTTCTACAAAATGACATTGACCAAATGGCCCTTGATTAGCGGACTTTGCAACACCTTTCAACCATTTGAATGCAAGATCACCCTTGCCGATATTATACAAACCGGTTGCGGCAAGCGAAGGCCATGCTGTGTAGGCACCATTCCATTGGTGATCCGGCCGAACGCTGAACATTGCGTTGTTATCCTTCGGTGATAAAGCCCGCATCCAAATTGGCGTTTGAAGTTCGTTCACAAAAAAGTTTACCATTTCTTCTTTTTGTTTAGAAGTTAGATCATCGGGAATTGTATTTAGTATGGTCATAAAATCATAACAATGCCGGACCTCTACAAGCTTACCATCCGGGAAACGCGTGTTCCAAAATCCTTTACCATCGGAGTATAGTTTCATCAATTCATCTAAAACTACTTTTGCCTCTGTTGCTAATTCGGAAGACGAAGAATCATTATATTTTTTTGAAAGTATTTCTGAAAGTGTGCGGAGATTAAAAACATTTCCGGAATTTAAACTCGCAACTTCGTGAATGTACGTGCTTACACATTCCAACAAATTATTTATACCGCCATAATCCGCCAGACTAGAAGAGGTTTTAAATTGCCTATAGTTTGTTGCAAACTCTTTTAGATAATCAATCACCTTTTTACCCGAATCGTCAATAGTTTTATCGAGCCAATCAAAATTTCCGTTCCATGATAAATAGTCGTTGGAAATCCACGTTAAAGCAAAATCATTTACAGAATACCAAGGTCCAACAGTCCTCCCGTTTAAATACTCGGTACCAAAGTGAGTGTGAATATCCGTCCTCATCCATAATTCAATATATTTTCTCATCACTTCGGGATCGAGAAGCGCGTGAACGGTGGAACTCAAATAATAATCCCAGATAAAAGTAGTGCCTTGCCAATAACGCGGCATCAATGTATCATATGCGCGACCGTAAACCGAGTATGGATTATCACGGCGGAAATAAACTGTGCCAAGGACACCCATGTAATATAAACGCGATATGTCTTCATCATCTGTATGAAGTTCAGGTAAAAAACCGGAGTACTCTGAATTGCCGGGAGTGAATATTGCTTTAATCTGTTTATTCCATTCCGATTCGTTTATTTCAAAAAGATTTTCAATCCACTCGTTCGCAAGCGAATCAAATTGCTTGAACGTTTCCCCGGCTTTTTCACCGAGAACATTTATATAATAGATTACTCCAATCCCATTCGCCGGGATGAGGATTTTCTTTTCAACTCCGAACTCATTTACGGTATCGGCTTTCGGATACATTCCTTGAACTGAACATGCCTCACTGTGTACAGCTTCAAACAAAACTGCGTTGCGCGATTCTTCAATTGTAATTTTATTGTCTTCTTCCAGCGGTGGATGATACATTTTCCCGCTGTCAAAATTTTTTGTGATAGTGCTGCTTGTTCCAAATTTTAATGTTAGTTTCTTATCCGAACCACTGTTATTCATAATTTCTAACCTGATAACAGCAGCCATTTTTCCAAACGGAAGTATTGTTGTGGATTTTAATTTTAATCCTTCAGCTTCAGTTTCTCTAACAATTTTATCAGGGTACCAGGTGAAACCTATTTCGTTATTCAGCGAAGGGAAATACCATCCGTTCAAAAACAAACTGCCGGTAACTTTATCGGAGTTTGTGAAAGGCGGAAAATTAAAACTTCTTATCCCGGTGATGTCAAAATCTGCCTGGCATGTACCAAAAAAATTAGTAATGCCCGGCGAATTAAAAAGATCACCGAATTTGTGTTTAAGTTTGTCGCTTCTTAAATCATTTACTACCGGAATCAAACATAGCTCCTATTTATTCAAATGTTACTTCTATCAAATGAGGATAGTACTCCTCAAATTCCACGTATGTTATATAAACAGTCTGTCCATTGTTTTTTGACAAAGCCGGGTGTTCCTTACCGGCATAAATCAATTGCGGGTAAGATAATTCAACTGGGCGATCTATTTTTATTTGATAAAGTTCAGTCGGCAAACTCCACGGGCCCCACGGATTATCAGAAGTACGCGCAACTATTTTGCCGCTCAAATCGTAAGAATGGACCGCGAGATATTTTCCTAAATATTTATTGTACGAAACGGATTGTTCATTCGGCATACCATTAAAAACCGGAATTGCTTTTTCAATATGTCTCGACCATTTCGGGCTGCTGTTTGAAAGATATTCGTAACAATCAAGCTGAACGATTTCATCTTTTTTTACCCGGGCAAGATAAGATCGTTGAACTTTATCATCACTTTGTAAGACACCATATAGATATAAATACTTTCCATCAACATTCAAAACCGCCGATGCAAAATGCGGTTGATCAGCTTTCCACAAAATATCACTGTTGTTAAAATAGATTCTTCTAAAATTCCAATTGATTGAATCTCCGACAGCGATGCCCGAACCGATAATTTTAAAGTTAACCGGGAAAATTCCTTCTTCTACTGTTTCAACCTTTATAAAGAAAAGATAAATTCTTGAATTCAATTCAATCCCATGCAAACACCAAATTCTATCCTTATCCGGATCTTCATATATTTCAAGAGGGATTAGTTGTTTAATATTTCCGTCTGAATCGAGTATATCATTGAAATCAACAATACCGGACTCATCAACTTTATTCAAGCTTACAAGCCCGGTATTATTCAACATTTTTTCGATGCCCGCTGTACCACTCATGTCTTTTGGCCCAACAGCTACACCGCCGGGATACCAAAGACTCTCTCCTGGAATTCTTCTGCCTATCAGCGTATCACCAAAAAACCAAAGAAGCCCATTCTTCAACGGAATTGTAAAAGCACCGTCTTGTCCTACCATTTTATGACGGTTAGCTTTAAATTGTATTCCCAAATCTTTAACTGATGCTGCTTTCATAATTTTCAACAAGAATAATATGGACGGCTCAATTAAGAGAGTTTAATAAAACGGCGTCAACTGTTAGTTAAGCCTCCTAAAGAGTCGTCCTATTTTATTTCATCAATAACATTTTCTTTGTACTTTCAAAACTTCCGGCTTCAAGTTTATAGAAATAAATTCCGCTTGTTAACTGCGATGCATCAAACTCAACACTCTTCTTACCGGCAGACATCAAGCCATTTATCAAAGTTGCAACTTCCTGACCTAAAGAATTATAGACCGTTAATACAACATTTGATTCTTCGGGCAGTGTAAAACTGATAACCGTAGAAGGATTGAAAGGATTCGGGTAATTCTGTGCTAGTGTATATGCAGTTGGAACAATTGATTCTTCTTCAACACCAACTGCCGGAGTTATGGTAACTTTGTGATTCATCGAAGTATCAGCCCATGCAGAAGAATTATCTTCATCCGTGGTATTTAAACTGGCTAATAGATCGGCAGAATTTTTTGTGGTGCAATAACCGATATTAAAATCACCGGTTCTCTGCCCAACTTTCAGAACAAGATTGGCTTCGTGAATTACATTTGCTTCGTTTGTATATGCAGCATCGGAAAGTAATTTGATCCACACCATGCCAGCCGGCGGCGCAAGAACAGAATCGATATTTCCGTAAACCGGTACAGCGTTTGTATCAATTATAAATGAACCGGTACCGACTTGAGAATCATATGTGCCTGAAACAAATTCCCAGTCATCCGGTACGAGCACGCAAACTGCGCCAACATGTGCGTTGGCATCTGCTGTCATATCGGTTATTGTAAGTTTAGTTGTAAACTCTCCGCCGGCTTGAACAGTGGTGGATTGTTCAACTTCGCTTATCAAGCAACCGCTTAACAGCGCCGCAATTAGAACGAAAGAGAAAAATAATTTAAGTGCATCGGTAATTTTCATCATAAGCTACCTCCTTTGTTATGGATTTTCAGTGGTACTTTTGTACCAATATTTTCTTAATTGAGTTGGATGTTATATCAAGTGTAATCGAATTATTTTCTACTTCGATACTATTAATACTTTCACCGAGATAATTGATCTCGAACACTTTTGATTTAGAGAACAACAACTCAGAAGTAAGCTTTACTTCTTGTTTGCTATCTACGTTGCTGTTTTGTAAAGTCAATTCGTATAAACTATTTTTATAATCTACCGGTCTTATCGAAACAATTTTTACATTTGAATTTGACGAACTCAAAAACTGTTGAACCGGTTCATCTTTTTTATACCAGCTTCTTCTAACAACCGGTTCGGTAGTTGTTTCCAACCCAAATGCTGTTATATCAGGATCAGTTTTATTTACACACGTAATACTGAATTTAAATTCCGGACTGCCGGTTTTATCCTCGTTTCTATTCCACCCTTCGGGGAAATTATTGAGAACATTCGCAATCAAAATATTTCTGTTATTTAACGTATCGAGAACAAAAATCCGGCAGTCGGCGGAGGCTACCATGAAGAAACCTTTAGAGTTTTCAATTCCTATCGATCTTCTAACCGGCATGAAGTTATGCCCGACAGCTTTGAAGCGGTCATCGATTGAAGTTAAACCGCCTAAAGTTTCAAACAAGACTTTTCCTTTCCCGGTATTGAATGCAAAAGGAAGTCCATACTCCTCTGTGTAGTCTGTTTCTTTTAACGCATGTAAGTTTGTCTGTAAAGCAACATCAATCTTGTTTTGATTCTTCCACAACCTGAACTTGATAACGCTGAATAATTCGTCTTGATATTTGAAGACAATTTCTTCAAAGACAGAATTCTTTTCTGCATGAGGATTCTGAAGTTTCCCGGTTATTGGTAAAAATTTCTCGTTTAGCTGGAATCTTTTCCGTACCGGGACGAAGGAAGTTAATTTAGAATCATTATCAAGTATGTTCTCTCCTGAGAATTTTTCAATGATTGATAAACCGGTTCCATCAAATCTAATTTTGAAATAATCATTCTCTATTTCGTTATCCCCATCGGTTTTATCAACAGATGCAGTTGGCGAATTAACAAGCTGATATTGTTTGTATCCAATGCCCGGTACATTTTCGGCAATAAAGTAAAGCTTGGTTCCATTTCTATATGAAACAACTTTTTTATTACTGGAAAGATCAATTACATCATAGTTATTCAAATCGGTTTGAGACAGTTCTATTTCAACCGGCATTGTACGGTTCCATGAAAGTGTGTTGAATACAATCATTCCGTGCGAGTCGAAACTTTCCTTTGGGGCAGTTAATCTATACGCTATTCTTTCCAGCAATTCTTCAGTTTTTAAATAAGCATCATCCACATAATCGTTCCGGAATTCTTCGGTAATCACATTCTCTTGTTTCGTGCCGAAACCATATTCAAGTCCGCTGCCGTGCCCGGCATAATTAAGCAGTCTGTTATAGATAAAATCTATTTCATCGCTAAAAGAATTATCTCCCGGATTTTGTATCGAAGAAAATGTTGATAAAATCTCGGCGGATGGAAGATGATTTTGTATCCATCTATACATAAGCATTCGTTTGGTTTCACCTTGAAAAAGAACGTCCCAGTCGGAAGTCCAATCTCCCCGGACAACTTTAAGTGAATTCAATTTCTCTTTGTATAGTTCTTTACAGAAATCATTCAACGTTGATACAACAAACCTGGGATATTCGTATTCGTCATTCCACGTTAGAGCGTTGTTATATTGATTGAGAGCGATTCCGCTGTTATCTGAAAAAGCGCCGCTGATTAGAATTTTTGTGAAAGGATATTCACGCTGAATAATATTATTGACACGGTGCCATATTCTGTAAGCAATTGAATTGACATCGCGTTCGAGTCCGTACCGCGAACCTTCGACGTATGCCTCGGTTAAGTAGAGCGGAATAGTATCGTTATTGGAGCCGGCCCAATTAAAAACTTTCGGCAGACTTTTCTGGAATTTATAATCTGCATATAATTCATTTATACCATCAACAAGAACTTTGACGCCGGCTTTTTTCAATGCTTGCGGCAAAGCCCATGACTGCCCAGGAACATCGTTGTAAAGAGCACCGAAATATTCTATTCCATATTTCTTTTTATACTTTTCGGCAAGCCTGAAACTCTCTGTCATTTCTGTTTCACTAATCCATCCCGTAAAGGGATTTGAATAAATGGGTGAAACCGCAACCGTTCCTCTTTTTATTAATTCAATTAATTTGTCAAACTTTTCTTTTGATCTCGATTGACTATAATTATCAAGCAGCCACATCGTTTCGATAGTCCACCTGAAATTTTTATCCGACTCACATTTTTCAATTACCTGGTCGAGAGTTTTAAGTTGTCTTTCAATAACTACCGGTTGTGGATTGGTATAGCCGATATCCATATGTGTGGTAGGCATAAAGTAGAGTTCATATTTTGGTAATGCTTTCAGCTCAATTTTCTTATCTAAAGAAATATTTTGCAGAATTAATTTTGCATCAACTGCCGCAATTGTTTCCGGTTCAAGCAAATATATTTCTCTTTGATTAATACCTATCCCGATATTTTCGAAAGAAAATTCGTACTCATTATTATTGTACTCGAATAAAAGCTCCGCGGAAGAATTCTGTTCAATAGAAGAATTTATTTCGACAAAATATTTCTGTTTTATTTTATCATCAATCTTTTTGTAAAAGAATGACGGGGTGATTTTAAAATCAGGATTGATTTTCCCTTTATCAACTGAAATTGAAATACCTTTCAACGCTTCATCATCCAACCCGGTTAGTCTGCAATAGAAACCCCACTCATACCAGATCGGGTCCCAAAATGCAGCCGAGTGATTCTTATGTGTGTTTGCAATCTTAATTAATAATCTATTCTCACCTTTCCGAAGTGTAACTGTATCGGAAAAATTATCTTTTACCGAATTGATCTCCTTCAATGACTTATAAATATTATCGCCATTAAAAGTAATCCCGGTTACTGTATTTCCTCCAAATTTAATTTTGACTTTTTGCTCTTCGCCGGAATAGATTTTTGCAAATGCATAAATAATTTTCACATACCAAACTTTTTCCGTGGTATTAAAGGTTTTCCAACCGTAATGCTCATTCAAATCCGTTAAGCCATTCTCTTTAGTACTTAAATAACACCATTCTGTAATACCTTTTTCAACTGAAAGATTCTTTTGTGATATTCCGTATTCAGGACTTGCATGAATTTCATCTATCGCTTGTTCATCAGATAGATCACCAAATCCTACAGTTCTAATTTCAAACGGACCGTTGGTAAGCCACACCGGAATAATTCCATCCGGCTTTAATTCGATACGTGTCTGCCCGGCAATATCGGAGACAAATATTAATCCAGTTACAACGAGAATATTTATAAACTGGTTTTTCATTTGATAAAAACCATCTTCTTAGTTTCGCGTTTACCCGATGTTTCTAAAGAATAGAAATAAACACCGCTGCTCAAGTTGTGAGGTTCCCAGCTTGTTTTGTATCTGCCGGCTAATAATGTTTTTGAATCGATCAAAGTTTTCACCACTTCACCAAGAGAATTATAAATTTTAAGGCTCACTTCGGAAGTCATACCAAGTTCAAACTCTATAAGCGTTACTGGGTTGAAAGGGTTCGGATAATTTTGTAACAGTCTGTAAGCTGCCGGTAATTCTGTTTTCTCTTTTATGCCGGTTTGATTTTCGTTAATTGACAATTTTATAAACCGTGGTCTGTAGATATCGGCTATGTTAATATTTTCCGAAAAGCTTAGAGTGTTTACATTGTAACTTATCAACAAAGAATTATCATCCGAAAGTGACGGGTGTGCTTTGGCATTGTAAACAAAAACGTTGCTTGATATCTGGACTTCCGGGCATTGATAGATTTCATTGTAAAAATCAAAAGGTCCAACCGGCGATTCACCAAAACGAACTGCGACAGAAGAACCAATCTGGCAAACAAGTAAATATTTATCATCTATTTCAGTAATACTGAATTCCTGGGAAATTTGATCCGTAATAGAGGCACACGAAGAAAAATCATTAGTCCATTCATTCCCGTTCCAGAATTGCCATTTATCAAATTCCATAAATTCTTCCGGCAAAACTCTGCTTGCAATTAATTTTTTCCCATTGCTGCTATCGCGAGGTCCGTACACATAAATATACCCGTCATAATTCTTGTTACCGCTTACTTCCGTATTCGGCAATATTGCCTGACCAAGAATTGTTGTATTGTTACTATCAGTTAAGAAAAATGGAAAATCCGTCTGTGTTATATTTTCAGGATAATAATTATCAGACAAGGTAAAAGAGATTATTACAGTTCCATTAATTTCAAAATCGAAAGCACCGTTTCCGGTAATTTTTAAGCGGAGGGAAAAAACATGTATTGTATCACCTATCTTAATTCCATCCATCAGCCAGTAAAAATCATTTGCCGTTGCCGAAGAGGTTGCCGGAACAAAAACAGCTTTTGGAGAAGACCCGTTTTGATTCCACATGAATGTAATACTGTCTTCAACCGGTTGATTCCCTTTTAAATATGCCAGCGTATTATTGACAATTGTTGTATTGATTCTTTTTCCGGAAGCATCAACGTTCCCGATAAAAGTATCGCTGAATAAAATTAGATGATCTTGTCCGCCCGGTTTTTCACTTTCATCCATTGGGATTGAATAAATTCCATCAGCACCAGTCCATCCCGATTTTCTATTAAACAACGAATCCCATTCATCGGCTTTTTCAACTTTGAATTTATCTTCGCAAGTTGTTCCGTTAGGTACAGAAATATTATTAGGGTAAGAGAACGGGGCCCAGCTGCTCTGCCCGGAACAAATTAATCCCGATGTTGCTTTGCTTACAAGGTAACCCAATTTAAAACATCCTTCCGTCATCCCGGTTCTCAATCTTAGTTCGATATCAACATCAACTGCATTCGTATATGTATAACCATTGTCTGAGACCAGGCAGATCCAATTCATATTTCCTTCAAAACTGTTAGAAGGATAACATGCCTCAAGTGAGTCTTTCCATTCATCATTAATTAACAGACTGCCCGATCCCAACGAGCAAGAATAAGTTCCGCCAATCACTTCCCAATCTTGCGGAAGTAAAATTCCAATTAACCCTTTGTGAGGATTTGTCTCCGGTACATCGCTTGCTGTTACGTTTATATTCACAACTATTTCGGAATTGGTATCAGCCGATACCGGTTGTGTTATATTCGTTATTTTACACCCGCTAATTATTACCGGCATAATTATCATCAATAAATTTTTAACATATTTCATTTTTAGAAAGATATTCCCACTGTGAATCTATGAATGTCGTCGAATACGATTTCCGACTTAACAAATGAATAATCTAGTTTAAGGTTTATACCGCTTACACTTGGAGATACCACACCAAACCCGACTGAAAGTTTACCCTCATCAGTATTGAGCCGGTAACCGCCGCGCAGAAAGAAATAATCGTACAATTTTAATTCTGTACCAACGTTTACTATTTCAACGTTATCAGTAGAGTGAACCAATTCCACAGCTGCTGTTAAACTTGATTCAGTCCATTCAAATATTTCATCGGTTGCATTAAGACGGAACAGAAGAGGAGTCCTATATTCTTGATCAACCATTTTCATATCCGGACCAAAATGCTGGAGTGAAAAGCCAAGCCGCAGATTTCTGAAACCGGTGTAATATAAAGCGCCAATATCGAATAAAACATTATCGATGCTGTAATCATCAAGTTTTTCGTGAACATATTTTACTTGTCCGCCTATAGAAAGATGATCTGTAAACATTTTTGCAGCAGCAATACCTATCACAACATCACCGGCGCTTACCATTCTGCCGGTGCCATCAGGATCTGTAACGGTTGTTTCTTCAAATTCATTTATTGCAAATGATACAGCACTTACTGCAATACTAAAATCTTCAAAGGGAATTGCTAACGCAGCAGCAATCTCTTTGCTATCCACAAGCCAGTTATTATGCGAAAATGTTGCCTGGTAATCCGTTATGTATGCCAGCCCGGCCGGATTCCAAAAGACAGCATTAACATCTTTCACAGATGCAATAACAGCTTCGCCCATTGCACTTTCCCTTGCACCAATACCAATTTTCAAAAATTGCAAACCGGCGGACCCGGTCTTGGCAAAATCAAAACCATAATCGTATTGTGCATGTAGTATGCTTGATGATAAGAGTATTAATGTAAGTATTACTTTTCGTTTCATAATTTTTTCTATTTAATTATCAATAATGTACCTTTAGTATTGCCTACAGCCGATTCAACGGTCCAGAAATAAATGCCCGGTGCTATTCTCTGGCGTGCATCAGTAAGCTGATTCCAGGTTTCCTCGCCGGACAGTTGGCTGTTGTGTTCCATTGTTTTTATTAATTCACCGTTGCTTGTGTAGATCCTAACTTTGCAAACTGCCGGAAGGTTCGTCCACACAATCGAATTTTCTGATCCGCTTACCGGGAAGCCCGAAACTATTTTGAATGGATTCGGAAAAACTTTTACATTCAATACATTCTCTGCCGGGTTCCTGATTGCATAAACGGGTTCTTCATTTCTATTAGTTAAGCCGCTTTCATTACCATCTTTATCAACCGAAGTAACAGCATAAAAATACCCGGCGCCAAGACTGATTGTTCCGTCTTCAACACTCCACCTATTATTTTCGGCATCATAATAACGGGTTACGTCTGTTGCCCGGCTCGGACGAACTGTTTTAATTAAGTTATAGGGACCAATGAAAGATAAGCTGCTTCTGTAAACTCGGTATTCATAAAAATCATTTGTACTATTAAACGGATCGATCCAATTTTCTTCGACCGGGTTCCAATTTATTGTGACCGACTGTTTTTCAGGAACCGGGATAATTTCTACCGATGGCGACGGAGGCGGAAGTATTTCAACCACATAATTATCGGCATAAATACTTTTAGCTTTTACGATCGATTCCTTTAGTAAATTTTCTCCTTTATATAATAACGATTGCGATGATAAACCATTTAAAGCATCTTTGAGTGATATACCGTCAACAGCTTCAACAAGAACAACCTTAACCGAACCGTTCGCTTCAATATCATAAGGACCGGCAGCCATAAGCATAAAAGGTGAAAGATGATCGGTTTCAGCAGCTTGCAATGTTTTATCTTCCCCGGATAAAATCTTGTACATATTTGCCGCCGAACTGCTGGTAAGAGTAAAATATCTCTCGTTATTTAATAACTGTGCATAGAATACATTTGCCGGCTGAGGAATATTATTTTTGGCTGTGCTCGCATCAACAAGTGCATAACCGGCATAACCGGTTGTTCTTAATTCATTTTTATCATCCCAATAATTTCCTACATCACCGGGCAAAGAATAATTTGGTGTATCATCGTACGAATAGAGTAATTTGTTTTCAGCATCATATTTTACATAATCATCGGTGCGGTTAAAATCATCGCCCCAGCCGTTATGAACAACAAAATCCTGGTAGCTTGGCCTTATTAAATACGGAAATCCAAAATATACATCGGTAACTTTCGCAGCATTTTTATTTGTAAATAGATATTCAATAAGAATAAAATTATTACTGCCCGGGTAGCTCCATGCACGGCTTGTTCTCTTCACTTCGATATTTTCAGTTGTGGTAAGGGTAACGTTAATGATTTGCTCTGCTTCGTTGGGATTGAATGTAGCACTCTCAATATAGTTATCGGTTCTATCAAGAAGCGTGAAAGTACCTCTATCAATATTTAAGAATGGTCCGTTTTCAGTTAGGAATAAATTTCCGTTTGAATGGTATCCTCCGATCCACAGACCGGCTCCAAGCATGTATGATCTTTGATCATCTTTCAACATTTCATTTGGTCCGCCGGGCCAATCCATGCTTGGGAAATACTTAAAACGATTGGTCGGATCAGCCGAGCCGATCGTGCCATCATCTTTCATTGTTTCCCAAAGAATTCCTCTATCATGAATTTTAAATTCTGCTGTTCTTGATTGACCAAAGATCAACAGCGGGATAAAGAGAATTAATAATATTTTCGATTTCATAGTTTGTTCTATTTTATTTTAAAAACTGTATCTAATACCGAAATAGATTTTTCTTGTATCAAAGTAATTCTGCCAGCTTATATCATAACCATCCGCATCAACCGTAGAAATAGTACCTTTCTCTATATAATTCTTTGTTGCCTCGCTGTCGAATAATATATCACCGTACGTTCGTAGGTTTTTTTTGTTCAATAAATTTGTTATTTGCATATAAACTGACATGAGGTGTCCATCCAAAAGTGCAATTTGTTTTTCGATCTTCACATCGATTGTATGGATTGCCGGGAAACGATAATTATTATATGTATCAGGCGGATCGGTTGCTTGAAGATATGTAAAAGCTTGTCCACTGAAATAGTTGAACAGAATACTGAGATTTGTTCCCATAAATATATTATCGATAAAATCTGGGTTAGTGACGTTGGGGTACTTAATAAAGGTATTTACACGTAAAATGTGTGGACGTGAAAAACTTTTTTCAACCGGTATTCTTTTATTAACATCGGAATCCCATGCATAAGTAACATTTCCTTCGTTATCATAACGAATTATACTCGGCGTTGCCCTTCCTTCCGTAGCGCGCGAAAAACTATAATTAATATCAAAAAAGATTATGCTGCTGAATAATGTTCGTATCGAAATTTCAAATCCTCTAGAATCGCCGTAATCACCAGATAAAAAAGTTTGGTAAGAATTATTTGGCGTAGTAACATTGTTAAACGGGTCCCATCCGTATATATGGTGATCGAATAAACCGATCCGTTCCGAAGTTTGATTGAAAACATCTTTATAATAAGCAGTAACATCAACCACGGCAATCCCTTCAAAGTTCTGTTTAATGCCGGCTTCGAACATTATTGTTTTTTCCGGTTTCAAAGATTCGTTTGTAAAAGTAACAACTCTTTCGGCATCGCCATCGTTAGAAGCAATATGTTTTGGTTCTCTTCCTTCAGCGGCTGCGGCAGCAGCTTCTGCTACCATTTTATTAACTATATATAACGGTCTGAAATAACCGAGTTCGAACATTTGATCAAGAGGAGGCATCTGGTAATAATGACCATAATTAAAATGTAACAATGTATTTTCTGTAATCGGGAAAGAGACACCGAATCTCGGGCTGAACATATGATACGCTTCTGCTGCTTTTCTCGGTTTATCCAATAAGTTATTAAAAGAATATTTAACATTACCGTTGCTATCTATTTGATCTTTGTCCGGGTCCAGTGTTGAATTATAATCAGCGTTAATTGCAAGGTTATACAAATTTGTTTTTTCGAACCAATCGTAGTTTGGATTAAAGTAGTCGTATCTCAATCCAACATTTAAGATCATACTTTCAAATTCCATTTTATCCTGGATATAAAAAGCTGCCTGGATAGGATGATACGTTTCCATCAATCCTCTATTCAGCCACAATGATTTATCCATCGTGTAAGATGGCAGTCTATAATTTTCTTTTTCATCGTAAGTGTTGTAGCGGAATTCAAAACCGCTTTTAAGTAAATTATTTTTATCGAACTGCCAATTGATATTACCAACCAATGAAACATCACCGGTAAGAATATCGTTAATAATAATAGGTGCATAATGATCAAACGGTTCGCTTTCATAGCTATCAAATCTTTGAAATCCCCAGATAGTTGGGTTCTGGCTTGAACCGAGTAATAAATATTCACCTGGTCCCTCTTTGAAATGCGACCAGTAAGTTCCGAGTTTGAGTTCGTAAAACAATCTTTCACTAAGAACCTGGGTAAAGTTGAAATTGAGAAAATATGTGTACGTATCAAGAAGCGAGCCCCATCCTCTATAGTACTTTGCCTGGTTTGTAAAATCACCATTCTCTTGCAAAGTTGAATGTGCATCATGGTTATAAAACCCGGTCAATTTCATTTTAATATTTTGGGGACCATAAGCAAGATTGAATATTACATTTTCAGCATTTCTTGAATCGCGCGGATGCGGCAGAGTATAAGGTTGCTTTTTAAGTTGAGCTGAACTAAAAAATGTTACCTTACTATCACCAATATTAAAAAGAGGTCCATCCAAACTGAAGTTGTAAGTGTAGTCTGGAATTTTTGTATAATCATATATCTGTGCTTTTCTTTCAGCAGTCCACCAATTTGGATCTAACGAACCATCCGGCAATGTATTATCTATAAATTCTTTCCCCGTTTTTGTATCATACAGATAATTACCAAAGTGATGCTGACCCGAAAGACCATAAATCATCTCAGCCGATCCGTGAAAATCATTTCCTCCTTCTTTGGAAACAATACTAACAATTCCTGATTGAGCTTCGCCGTATTCGGCAGTAAAACCACCGGTCATTACCTGGACTTCTTTTATTGCGTTCAAATTAATGTTGGTGAAAGAACCGCCCCAATCAGCACGTCCTAATAATAAATTGCTGACTCTTGCACCGTCTATGGACCATTTAACTTCATCCTGGTTACCACCGCGCACCGAATAACGATTTTCACCTTTCCCGGCCGAACCCAATCCGCCAGCAACCGGGATTGGATCGAAGAAAACGCCGGCTTGAACCATTAAACTTTGCTTTGCATCCCTTGATGGGAGTCTTTCAAATTCTCTTATCCCAATATTTTGAATGCTTGCTGTAACATCTTTTTGAATTACCGGCGCCTCGGCTGTAATAACAATTTCCTTGTTCAAAGAAATTGTCTCGTCTAGCATTTCAATATCAATGCTCGTGGTTAAATCTACTTTCACAAAAACATTTTCAACAAAAACAGTTTGATAACCAATCATCGAAGCTTTAATTGTGTAGGTACCGGGCGGTATTTGTAGAATTATAAATTCGCCGTCCAAATCAGCAGCCGCACCGTTAGTAGTTCCAACCACAAGCACATTAACACCAGGTAAAGGCAAGCCGGTATTTTTATCGATTACAGTACCTTTAATTTTACCGGTGGTTCCGGCAAATAATATTCCAGTGCCTATCAATAAATAGAAAATTAAAAATGCCTTAATAGAATTAACTTTTCTCAAAGTTGCCTCCAACAATCAACAATTGTTTATTCTTAACGATTGTGTGCAAAGAACCAGAAAAAAACTGTTGAAACAGTTATTAAAATAAATTCAGTTTTTATTAACCCACGGCTTAAGCCGTGGGTTAATGGATAAAAAAAGAACCTTAAACCGTTTCAACGGTTTACAAGTTAATTCACACAATCAATTCATTCTTTTATTCCGCTCATCGTAAAACCTTTTATAAAATATTTCTGGAAGAAGAAAAAGATCACGATAACCGGAAGCATCATTAATACTGATGCCGCCATTAAAATTGCCCATTCCGGCTGCTGCTGACCGGCAAGTTGTCCTAAACCCAAGGCAAGAGTTCCTTTAGCTTTGTCCGATAAGTAAATCAATGGACCAAGAAAGTCATTCCATACAAACATAAACGTCATTATTGCTACGGTAGCCAGTGCCGGTTTAGCTAAAGGCAGAACAATCTTCCAATAGATTTTAAACTCAGAACAACCGTCAATGCGTGCAGCATCTAAAAGACTTTTAGGAACAGACATAAAAAATTGCCGCATCAAAAAAATATTAAACGCACCGCCGCCTAGAAACATTGGGATAGTTAAAGGTTTGAAAGAATTAAGCCAGCCGATCTCTTTGAAGATTACAAATATTGGAATCATAGTAACTTGAATCGGCAGCATCATAGTTGCAACAACAACATAAAACAGAGCATTTCTTCCCGTCCATTCTATACAACTGAAAGCATAACCTACAATAGAACTCGACAGTACAATGCCAATTACAGCAACAGAGGTTATAAAAACAGAATTTTGAAGATATTGCAAGAAAGGAATTTTATTAAACAGTTTTACATAATTATCAAGTTGAATTGCACTTGGCAAAAAATTATTTGAGAAAACTTCAGCTTCGGGTTTTACAGAGGTAAGTATAATCCATAAAAATGGCAGAATAAAAAAGATGGCAATCATTGTCATCAGAATAAATATGAAATAATTATTTCTTTTTTGTCTTGTCATTTCTCTACACCGCCGCTGTAAAAAACCCATTTCTTACTAACCTTGAACTGGATAAAAGTTATAATCCCGCTGATAATAAAAAGTAACCATGCAAGTGCGGAAGCATATCCCATATCAAAATCGTCGAATGCTTTATTATAGAGATATAGATTGTAAAATAATGTTGAATTGAGCGGCCCTCCCTTGGTCATAATGTAAGCTTCAACAAAAACCTGGAGAGAAAAAATCATCTCAAGTATAAACCAGAGAAATAGAACGGGCGAAATAAAAGGAACGGTAACATTTTTAAATTTAGCCCACCATCCTCCACCGTCAATTTCGACAGCTTCGTAAAACTGTTTTGGCACATTTTGTATAGCCGCTAAAAATACCAGCATCCTTCCGCCTCCTAGAGACCAGATGCTCATCAATATAATAGATGGTTTTGACCAGTTTGGATCAATTAACCACAGCGGACCCTGGATTCCAAAAAATTGCAGTGTGCTATTAATTAATCCATATTCGGGATTAAGCAACCACATCCACAGCACGGATAATATTACACCGGAAATGATTGATGGGATAAAATAAATTGTCCGGAATATTTTAACACCAGTTACAGCTTTACTTACAATAACTGCAAGGATCAGAGAACCAAGTATAACAAGAGGAGTTCTGACAAAAGTATAGAAAAGTGTATTCCATATTGTTGTATAGAAGTATTGGTCCTCAAATAATAATTCCTTGTAATTTCTTAATCCGATATATTGGGGAATGCGCAGCACATCATACTGGCACAAGCTATAATAGAATGAAACAATTATCGGGTACAAACCAAAAACGAGAAATCCAACAATCCACGGCGAAGCGAAAAGGTATCCCCAAAAATTATTTTTAGTTTTAACTTTCAATCAAAGAATCCTTCCGTTTTCATTTTAGAGTTGACATAATTGTCATAATCTATTGCCCTATCAAGAAAAGATTGAATAGTTTTTTCAGCTTGCTTCAATGCTTGTTTTGCCGTTGTTATATTTCTTAAAGATTGTTCCCTTGCAAAAGAGAATTCGCGCCAGAAGATATCATGAGCTAAAGGAATAATCGATTTTGTTCTTGTTTGTTCCATTTGTTCGGTAAAAATTTTCATGTACTTATTCATTGATAAAAATGCCGGGTCGTTGGCAGCAAAGCGGTTAACCGGGAACAATGTTTCATCGCGACTCATACTTTCTTTTAATTGTGTTTCCCGGCTCACAACAAATTTCATAAACTCCCATGCTGCATTTTTGTTTTTTGCCCCTCTCGGAATTGCAAGCCACCAGCTCCCGGCAGAAGAAACGGATGGTAAATCATCCATGGTAGGTATTAATGCAACGCCGTAATCAAGATCGGGTTTATACTTTTTTATTTGATCAATAAAACTATTATCATTAACCAGCATTGCTACTTTTTCGGAAATGAAACCATGTTGATTTCCGTATCCAAATCCTCCCATGAATGCCGTAACTTCCTCCACAGAATAAACATCAAAAAAATCATGTTCCCACTGGAATGCCTTTTCAATCAAAGGATCGTTAAGCTTAACTTTTGTTCCATCATCACTAATAAATTTAGCCCCTAGTTCAAACGCAATTATGAGCGGTGTTTCTATCGTACCATATTGCGGCACAAAACCCATTCTAACAATTTTTTTGTTTTCCCTTTTCAAAATTTTTCTTGAATATTCTTTAACTTCATCCCACGTTCTAGGTGGTTTCTCAGGATCGAGCCCGGCTTCCTCAAAAATTTTTTTATTATAGAACAATGAATAGGCACCGGTATAAGCCGGAAGTGCATAAATGTTATTCCGGTATTTCATTTCACCCCATAGCGATGAAAAAAATTGATTTGTGTCTAATTTATCCTTGTAAATAATATCATCAAGGTTAATGAGTGCCTTACGAGCTGCCCATTTGGGAACCGGCGTTACAAGATTAACTACGTCGGGCGGGTTCTCGCTTAATATTGCTGTGAGTACTTTCTTTTCATGTTCATTCCATGGAATTGGAGTACATTCAACATGGATGCTATCTTGGGATTGATTGAATAACTCTACACATGGTGGGATATCATCTTTAACACCGGCAACAAACCAATAATTTACTACATTTTTTTCTTTCTCAACTTTACCTGGTAGTAATAGAATCAGAATTAAAGTCGATAGAGAAAGACCGATAACTATTTTTATTAATTTGTTTTTCATCAATTCGGGTTTACGGATGATGAATAATTCTATTTTTTTGATCGTTCTATTTCAATAGAATACGTAAATCTTTCTGCGTTGTAATATCCAATATTAAATTCAACCGGTCTCTTTCCCGGATCATAAACAAATCTTTTTCTATAGAGGATTGGATCACCGGAATTAATTTTTAATTTTTTTGCAATCAGTTTGTCGGCTACCATAGCACGAATTTCTTCTTTGGAAACCGAAACTACGGTATGATAATCTTCTTCGAGAGTATGATATAATGGTTTGGAAAAATCTTCATTACCTTTTAAACCTATCCTGGGGTGAAAATAAGAAGTGAAATAAACTATCGGACATTCTTCCATTCCTCTCAAACGATCCATCTTTAACACAAGTTTATCTTTAGATATACCAAAAAATTCTGCAACTTCTTGTGGTGGTTCTACCCACTCGACTGAAATATCAATATTCTGAAATAGAATACCTTTCTCATTCATTTCTTGTGTAAAACTAAGCCAGCTATCAAGTCTGGTAGTAACAGTTTTCTTATCCGCTACTTTTGTACCTATTCCTTTCTTTCGAACAATTAATCCTTCGTGTACAAGTTTGTTTGTTGCTTGCCGAACCGTATTTCTTGATATGCCGAGTCTCTTTGCTAAGTCAACTTCATTAGGGAGAAATTTTCCACCGCTGTACTCGGGTTTGTGAATCAGCTCGCGAAGAAGTTGTTCTACCTGGGCATGAAACGGTATTGCACTGTGATGGTCAATTTTGCTAGTCATTTTTTATCCTCATAATTATGTTCATATGTTCAGACATATGGACATGGCAAACCTAAATGCTTTTGAGATTACATGCAAGTAAATAATTGATAGAAAGGTTCAAAAATTTGTGGGGAGACACCACAGTATGACTTAGTGGTTGTAAAACAAGCTTTCTTCAGTTCTGTTTACTGTCACTTTTAAATTTTAACATCAATTGAATCGCTTCAGTAAAGAGAGGTTTCCAAACTTTCCATGAATGATCGTCGTTGATGATTCTTAATTCTGCCGGTATGTATAATTGCTTGTACAGTTCTTGATAGAGCAAAACAGTTTGATACTCCACGTTATATTTTTTTCCTTCGGTATGATTCCAATCGTCATCGCCAGCACCGATAAAAAAGAAGACTTCATTTTTTTTCGATAAATATTTTTTTAACGAGTTGGGATAATTCAACTCATCCCATTTTTTTATATCGAACGGATTTCCGAAAACACCTTTTGTTCGCGCGCTCGATCCTTCCGGCGGTTCTTCGTTATAAAGTGCCGGACTAAAAATCGCACATGCACAAAAAAGTTCCGAATAAACAAGTCCATATCTTAACGCGCCAAAGCCTCCCATCGAATAGCCGGCAATCATTCTGCCTCCCCGCGAAGCAACAGTGAAATACTTCCCGTCTATTTCCGGAATCAATTCATTAATAATTGCCGATTCAAATTTTTCCGTTGAGTTCACCCACCACCCTCTTTCGCCGGTTGGTGTAACAAGTATTACCGGTTCGATCTTCCCAAATTTTATAAGCGAATCGACTACGCTATAAATCGGCGACCATGCATTTTCATCATCACCGTTACCGTGTAAAAGATAAATCACCGGATATCGTTTGCCGGAAGTGTTGTAATCGTCGGGCAAATAAACTGAATATTTCCATTTGCGATTCAACTCTTTCGAATCGAGTTCGGATTTTACAATTGTCCCGCCGATTGTAATTGTTGACACAAACAATACAAACAAAACAATTTTATTCAACATGATTTTCTCCATTGTTGATAATTGCACTTCCCGATTCGGCATCAAAGAAATATAGTTTTTCGTGATTGAACTTCATTCTAATTTTCATGCCGGCATGAAGTTGATTGTTAACCGGCACTCTCGAAACCAATTGTTTTGTACCGACATTGAAATAAATAAAAATTTCGTTGCCGAGCATTTCGGCAACTTCAATTGTTATTTCAATAAAATTACAGACTGAATTTGCTTCATCAAATACCGAAACATCTTCCGGACGAATTCCCATCGTAATTTTTTTATCGATGCAGTTCGATAAGTCATTACTTTCTTTTGTTAGTTTGATTCGAAGCGAATTACTTTCATCAACAAAAGTCAATCCGTCATCGTTAATTATTCTCCCTACTATAAAATTCATGGATGGGTTACCAAGAAACCCGGCGACAAATTTATTTACCGGTGAGTTGTATAAATTGAGCGGAGAATCAAACTGCTGAACAATGCCTTTATTCATTACAGCAATTTTATCTCCCATCGTCATCGCTTCAACTTGATCGTGTGTTACATAAATTATTGTTGCACCAAGTTCACGGTGAAGTTTCGATATTTCCGTCCGCATCTGCACTCGCAATTTTGCATCGAGATTGCTGAGCGGTTCATCGAACAAAAATAATTTCGGCCTTCTAACAATAGCTCTGCCGACAGCAACACGCTGTCTTTGTCCGCCGGAAAGTTGTTTCGGTTTTCTACCCAGTAATTCTTCGATGCCGAGAATTCTTGCAGCGTCTTTTACTCTTCCCTCAATTTCGACTTTATCAAACTTTCTCAGCTTTAATCCGAATGCGAGATTTTCATAAACCGTCATGTGCGGGTAAAGGGCGTAATTCTGAAACACCATTGCAATGTCACGATCCTTCGGTGGGATATCGTTTACTTTTCTATCGTCGATCAATAGTACGCCGCTCGATATTTCTTCGAGTCCGGCAACCATTCTTAACGTTGTAGATTTTCCACAACCGGAAGGGCCCACGAGCACAATAAATTCTTTATCATGAATATGAAGATTCACATCATGCACAACATGATTATCCCCTTCATAAATTTTGTTGATGCTGATTAGTTTAACGTCCGCCATGAAAATCCTTCGTTAGCTTCAAATAAATAATAATTTTAGGAAACAAGTTTTGCCAGTTCTTTTGCAATGTTGAAAACATCCAATCCTTTTGTGAACGGAAGACAAATACCAGCCGGGCGACGTGTCTTCTCTTTCCAAACTTCGGGAATATTTTTTGCGCCATTCAGTGCGCCGCTTATTGCGCCGACAATCGCACCGATTGTATCGGCATCGCGCCCAAAATTACCGCCATAAATTATTCCTTTTTTGAAATCACCTTTCGTTAACATCAACACGGCAAATGCTTCAACCACTGCTTCGGGAACAGCGGCTTTGTAGGTTGACCACAATTGATGATGAAGCGGCATCCACGCTTCTTCGAGCGAATTGGAATTGTTAATTATCTCGATTGCTTTGAGCATGTTGTATCTCAACCATGAATCTTCCGGCATAAATTTAAGAGCGGTGTCAATGATCTCATCGATTGCTGCATCAACCATAGCAACTGAAATTGCGGCGGCAACTGATTTAGCGCCCCAAATGCCGTCGCGCCAATGACTCAATGAAGATTCAATTTCCGCAAGACGTGCCGCTTTTTCGGGATCGCCGGCGCAAACAATTCCAACCGGTGTAATTCTCATTGCGGCACCGTCGCTAATATTGTACGCGTTGAACTTGCCGGATTCGGGCGGCATAATTCCGCGTTTGAGATTTGCCATTCCTTCGATTTCACTTGCACCGCCGCGTTTTAATTCTTTGTTTGGACCGACATATTTAATCCACGATTTCACGACATCATCAGTTGTTAATTTTCCATCGCATTCGATCAAAGTTTGTGCGGTCAACAACGCAAAATCGGTATCGTCCGTGCTCGGCACTTCGCTTTCGTCAAAATCCATTGTGATGCCGTACATAAAATGTTTTTCAGGTGTCCGAGCGGCATCGCCGAACGAATCGCCGATTGCATGACCGATCAGCGCGCCGTAAGCTTTGTCGATTAACAAATTCTCATCTTTTATTAAATCAATTTTGGATCTCATTTTTTCTCCTTGCTAAAATTTTTTGATCGCCAGTCCGCAAGTGCGTTTGGCAAGATTTGAGAAACCCGAGTTGTCGAATCCCTTCATGCTGCTTCTTATTTTATCTTTTAAAGGTGCAATCCATTTCGATGGAAGTTTGTCGAAGCCGTTCATTGTTCCGATAATCGAACCGACTGTTGCGCCGCTGCTGTCCGTATCTAAACCGCCCATTACTGTGGCGCAGATTGATTTCTCAAGATCTCCTTTGCCGTAAGTAAGTGCAGCCGCTATCAATGCAATGTTGTTTACCGAGTGAACCCAAAAATATTTTTCGTACTCTTTGAGAAGAACATCAAGTATGGCATCCCACGATGATTTTTTTTTTACCGTTGAGATTCCGAATTTTGCCGCTTGTGCTGTTCTGCTTTCATCGGGAATATAATTGATCGCTAAAGTCAAAGCTTCTTCGGGACTCTTCGTAAAAAATGAAATTGCGACAACCGCAGCGATAAACATTTCAGCATAAACACCATCTCTTGTATGACTGAGTGAGGCATCTTTGAAAGCAAGTTGAACAGCTTGCAAAGGATTGCCGGGAGAAACCCAGCCCCAAATATCTGCACGTATCATTGCACCGATCCATTCGCGGTAAGGATTACGATAGATTGGAACGTTTTGCAAATCAATCAATTGCAAAAGATTGTTGTATGCGGCACGCTCCGCAGTAAATGTTGAAAGCACCGGAAGAATGCTAAGCCACGTTTCTGCAACACTGCCGGTTGTAAATTCCTTCCCATACTTTTCAAGAATATGAAGATTGAGCATCGCGTAATTCATGTCGTCGTCTTCTGTCATGCACAAAATATTTTCGCGCAAACTTTCTTTGCCTTCGTGACGGTTCCATGGATATTTTTTTAGAATTTCTTCGGGCATTCCTTCAGCAGTTATATAATTATCGAGCGGATACGAATTATTCGAAGAAAGAATTTCCTTTATCACTTCGCGCCGATATTTCTCGATCGGCTTGCCGAGCAAACATCCGGCAGCGCGGCCGTTCCATCCGCCGAGAATTTTATCATAGAGTTGATCGAACGAAAGATCAATTTTTGGTTTTGCTTCTTTCTTTTTTAATTCATCTAAAAAATTTTGAATCACAGTGTTGTTGATATTCTTTTTAAAACTTTCCAATCGTTCTAAAAATTTTTCTGTTTCGCTCCTAATTTCAGTTTGATCGGTGCAATTTTTCTTAACCGATTCCCAATCTCTTTTCAGCTCGCTTGTTTCTATTCCTTCGTCCTCAAGCTGGACGAGTTCAAATTCAACAAGCTGTTCAGGGCGAATCCATGAAATATCTACTTTCATATTCTTTTATTTGTCTAGATTTGTTTCTGCAATTTGATTTAGCTGTTCTGCAATTGTGTTTAAATTTTTTCCCTTCAAAGAGGGAATACAAATACCGTTCAGCCGTGTAAAATTTTTTACCCATTCTTCTTCGAAAGGTTCATTGTTCATCGTGCCGCAAAGCGCACCAACAAATGCCGGAACGGAATCCGCAGTTTTGGCGAGTGACGCCGCAGCGGTAATTCCAACAGAAATATTTCCGCCGGATAAAACAAACAAAGCCAGCGTAAGCGCAAGATTATCCGGCGCAGATGAACCGTAATTGTAAGTGTGATCTATTATTTCATCGTGCAAAACCGGCAGTGCGCTGAAAACTGATTTATACTTTTTAGAAATCTTTAGCGCTTCGTTTATTTTCAAGTAGAGCCAACTGTTTGTTGGAATCGGTTGAAGAGCGGCAGAAATAATTTTTTCAATTTCTGTTTCTACGCAAGCTGTACTAATTGCCGCCGCAATTGACTGCGCCGCCCAAATTCCATCGAGCGAATTTGTGATTGACGCTTCCAAACCGGCGCACTCAACCGCTTTATCGATATCGCCGGCATATATCGCACCGATAGGAATTGCACGCACCATCGAGCTATCATCGAAATAATGCGGATTGTCATTACCGGTTACGGGAGGCATCATATTCTTTTTAAAATTATTTAACGCCGCAATCACGGCAACACTTCCTTTAATTTGCGATTCGTCTTCTGCGAGTTCCTTCCATGCTTTTATGTGTGAATCAAAATTATAAACACCTTCATTTTGAATAAGAATCTGTGAAATAAATGCCGCCCACTCGCTGTCATCAGTCGGAGAAATCTTAAACGATTCTGTCGGAATGTTCAATGAAAAAGGAAGATTGGGTTTTAAAATTCCAACAGATTCCGATTCAACATCGATTTCTCTTCTCAGTCGTCTCGTCCAAAATGGAAAGTTGTAACTTTTGTGATAGAGTGCTTGCCAGCTCAACGCATCGCCGGCGGCCAGACCGAGCAAAGCATTTTTTGTTCTTTGATAATTCATTTCAATTTATCCGTGATACATATTAATCATAAATCCATTTGTGGTCGAACAAGCTAATTCATCAACCGGAATTCTTTTATTTACCCTTGCGACCTTTGCGTTTAACTTTGCGTGCTTTGCGTGAACCCCTTTCCTTTCTTTCACGCAAAGGCGCTAAGGATACGCTAAGTCTGCAAGTTTGCTTGCTATCGAAACCAGATCAACATCTTTAACTATTTTGATGCAATTACCATTTACGGTTTCTACTTTTCCGCTCCACTTTTGTGGAATCATATCGTAACCGATTTTTGCACCGAGAATTGCACCGGCAATTGCGGCAATCGTATCGGTATCTCTTCCTACATTAACTCCGCCGAGCACGGCATCCGAAAAATTTCCTTTCGAAGCGGCGATCAATCCAAAACTTAACCCAACAGCTTCGGGTGCTAAATCAGCCCAATGATAATAACTGCACGGTATTTCATCGTACAACTTCACAAGTGCATCTTCCATGTTTAATGCATTCGAACCAATCTCAATTCCTTTGCTGATTGCCCGATAACTCCAAGAATCTTTCGGCACCGAATTGAGTGCCGCATCAAAAATTTTTTCGAGTGAACAATCAATCATCGCCATAGAAATTGCGGAAGCAACTGCCATCGCAGAATAAATTCC
>DYJK01000159.1 GCA_020723165.1 Melioribacter roseus
TTTCGGATTCCGTTAGTTTGGCGAAGCCATTCCTTCGGAAAAAACTGACGGTGAGTTTTTCGGCCGTTTTCTAAACTGGCAAAATTGGGTCAGGCTTGCCCGCCGACCGCTCCGACTCGATGAGACTCGTCGAATCGAGGCTAGCCCGCTCCGAGTTGCGTCCACCTCGGCAAGCCGAAGGCGGACGGGGTAGCGAGGCGAGTTCTATTGGCGGGGTGATGGCAATAAAAAACCCCCCGCCAATTGGCGGGGGGTTCTGTTTTTCCACCTATATAAATTTTACTTCAAGAATAACATCTTCTTGGTTGTGTTGAAGCTGCCGGCGTTGATTGTATAGAAATAAACACCGCTGCTCAATCTTGATGCGTCGAACTTATATTCATAAGATCCGGCTTTCATATCTTTGTTGAGCAATACTGCTACTTCCTGACCAAGAGCATTGTATATCTTCAAGTTTACTAATTCATCGCTTGGTATTGAAAATCTTATTGTTGTAGATGGATTAAATGGATTCGGATAATTTTGTTCAAGTGTAAATTGTGTCGGTAGTTCATTACCATATTCTTCTACAGATAATGGCAATCCTTCCGGCCAATCTTCAAACTGAGATGATTTATCAGCTTGGTTCAACCATGTATCGAGAGGTGCTGTATATGGCTGGGTAAACACTTGTGCAGCCGATTGAGGAATGTATCTTACTCTTCCTGATATTGTTGTGCCAAGTGCTGTTGGTTCTCCTTGCCACGAATTATCACTTGCTTTTTGGTATCTGTAAATATATTCAAACCCGTTGAATCCCGGTCCATTTACAGCAAGAGTTCCTTCATAAACCATGTCTCCATCAGCGTCAAATAATTCAAAGTATTGTTGTTCATCGTTATCTGTCCAGCCCATTACTCTTGAGAATAAAGGTTGACGTGAACGCCAGAATAACCGATCAGCAGCTTCCATTGGAACAGCTTGTAAATCAGGATTGAATGCCGGTGACATATCAACACGGAAAGTAATTTGTACAAACTGTCCTTGCGGAACAACAAATTCGGGATGAACATCATCATAATATACTTTATCAACTTCTTGACTTGGATCAGCTTCAAATGTTACAGAGCGGTCGCCTCCACCAGTTGATAGCGGTCTTTCCCACGGATCTGTCCAGATACCAGCATTTGACAAAACAGCATAATACTTATAAGTCTGATCAGCGCCAACTTCCTGGTTATCAAATGGAATTGTAATGAACCATTCATTAACGAAGAGAGGATTTTGATTCATAACAGATTTTGCCGGATCTGAATTGGACCAGCCGTTAAATCCGCCGCGGATTTCAGTTCCGTCAGCAGCGGGATCAAAAACACCAAGTGCTTCTACTACGCCCATATCAATTGTAAAATCGATATTTCCATCGCCCAATTGTACATTTGGATCGGCATTATTCCAGAATCTAGCAACTGTATTTGCACCATCAGTTACACCATGAATTCTATTACCGCCGTCACTTTGAACATCACTCATAGATGGTGTATTTGTTGGACTTTCCCAGGTTCCAGCACTAGCAGCACCCGTACCATAAACAAATTTATAATATACTACAGTACCAGAATTAAGCGATGTAGTAATTGAATAAACCTTATCACCATCTGGGTCCGTCATTTCCAATGCAGAGGTGCCCCAATCCGTAAAACTGCCGGCAATATAAACATGACCGGTAGCCGGGTTAAAATCCTGGTTAATTGGTAATGTCATATCAACACTAAAAGTAACATCAGTTGCTACACCGGTGTATGTACCACCACCGGAATAAAAACCGCTGTTAAAGAAAGCTGCATCAAGTACCTTATCGGCTGTAACTGCTACAACACGATTACCGCCATTAATATCACTTTCCCAGTTAGCGCTACCAGCACCATTATGATAAAATTTGTAGAACAGATTACCGGTTCCGGCTTCTAACGTCGAAGCGTCAACTGCTATAGTTGCTTCATAGACTCCGTCTGCGTCTGTATCCGTAAGCGCGCTTTCGCCCCAGCCGTTAAAATTTCCGCGCGCAGATACCTGATCTGCAGCAGTAAGTTTACCCTTGCTAAGCTCAATATTCATGTTCACTTTAAAAGTAACATTGTATGTCTGAGCTGTTACAAGAGAAACACAAAATAATAATAGAGCAAAAAATAATAATGCTTTTCTCATTGTGCCTCCAATGATTTGTGATGAATTATTTTATTTATTAGGTGGAACTTTTATTAAATACTGACGAGCCAACGGTGAGGAAGTATCTCATAAGAATATAAGTAAGAGATTCTTCCACGCCTAACGGCGCCTCAGAACTAAAATCCTAGCATAACTCCAAAACTATGAATGTTATCTAAATATTCAAACTTTTGATAAGAGTAATCTACAGAAATTCTAAATACTCCTAAACCATCATAATGAATTCCGGCGCCAAATGTAAGTCCTTCTTGCGTATCCTCGAGGAATAATCCTTTATACCCTCCACGCAAAGAGAGCAGATTATTGAATAAAGAAATTTCTCCTCCAACATTTACCCATTGGTCGTTATCATTAGGATGTATAGCATCTACTGCAAGTGTTAATTTATGTTGATCGAGTATTTCAAATTCTCTCGATAGACCGACTTGTAATCTCAATGGTAATTCAAATTCATCTGTTGCATAATGTGCATCAATAGTTTCGTTATTACCTTCTCTCTGCGGATCAGGATCGTGGCGGATTAATAAATCCTGACCGGTTATCTGCATCTTTGATCCATAATTGGATATGCTGCTTGCAAATCTTAAACCATAAAACGGCGTTTTAAAAATTGTACCAACATCAAAACCAATACCTTGCGCACTCGAATTAAAAATATCTTCCCTTATATATTTTACATTAAACCCAACGGTAAAATCCTGGGTTATGTATCTAGCATATGTCAGTGCAAAAGCATAACTGCCGGCAGAGAATTTTTCGCCGGTTCCTTCCGGGTAGTACTCCGTTGTTACATCCATATCACCAACATTTAATGCAGTAACACTAAAACCAAAATTACCGATTTCACCAGCCGGTAAAACCACACCTACATAATTAACATTGATATCTGCAAACATCTGGGTATAAGTGAATACTGCTTGAACTTCGCCGATATTAGCAATACCGGCCGGGTTCCAGTACATTGCGGAAGCGTCATCCGATACCGAAGTGTATGCGCCTCCCATAGCATTTGCTCTTGGACCAATGCCGACATTTAAAAATTTGGCTGCTGTTGTACCGGTTTTTGTAACTTGCTGGGCAAAGACCGGTTGAATTATTACGGCAGTCAAAATTATCGTTAACAAAAATTTTTTATTTATCACGGTTAAACTCCTTAAAATTTTTTCCTTCTAATTTTTAAGCAGAGCAGATTAGAAATCTGCTCTACAATTTCACGTTTATTTAATAACCGCAAACTTACCGATCTTTTCCCCAATACCTGGAGCATCTATATGATAAACATAAACACCGTAAGAAATCGAAAGCCGGTCTTTTGTTAACATATCCCATTCCGCAGTTCCGTCATTGAACGGGCTGTCATGTTCAATCACATCTACCAACTCTCCGTTAACAGTAAAGATACGGATGGTACATTTGTTCGGCAGATGTGTAAAATGCAAATCACGTGGTCCGCGACCGCTGCTATATGGATTTTGGAGTTCCCATTGTGCAGTAGCAACGTAAGGATTAGGAACAACTTTAATTTTATCTAGATCAAGCTTTGCTTGTTCATTATTAATGTAAGCTTTCTTAGCAGCAAAGCTAAATTTATCGCCAGATAATAACGGCTTTTTAAGTTTGATATCAATTCTATCACCGGCTTGAGGCAATCTCTTAGTTTCACTAGGTGACTGTGCTAGATAGAACCACCATGATCGAACAAGTGTATTGGTGTTATCCGGTTCAAGAAAAACTATTCTATCTCTTTTTGCACCGGTTAAGGAAAGTTTTCCATCAGTACCATCAAGTTCTAAGAAACCAAAATCGATATAATTACCGGTACCCTTGTTATAAACTTTGAAGTTAACTTGTTTAGATGGAAAAGTAGTTGATCCAATTTTAATTGATGTTGAAGTTCCTATGCCAACATCACCAAATTCTATTGCATAATCATAAGGCATTGGAATTCCGAAGCGCTCTTTGGGGAATACAAATCTCTCAAAAGTATAACTGACTATACTTGTATCACTCCAATAAGATAAGTCCCTATCAATTTCTACTGTTTGATTATTGTAAAATTTAAGCTGGAATCCATCAACAATCGGTTGATCCACTGTTTCCAGATCGGAAAACTTATCAATTACAACTACACCAAGTGTAGAATCTATGACCGAATAATTTTTTGTAATCAAAGTATCAGGCTGAGTAATGTTGCTCGAAAGTTTAAGTGTATCTTCAAAAACTACATTATAAATGTGTCCGTCTTTAATAGTATTAAGATCAATAACATTATAACCTATCGAGCTTGTTGTTAAACCCTCAACAAGATTTACAACACCCAAAGTAGGTGCAACATAACCGGCGGCGGGTGCTTCCGGAACAACGCGGACTACATTTGAACCAAGTTTAACACTTCCATCAGCTTGAAGTGAAATACGCGGATTTGTTTCCGAAGGAATAATATTACCGGCAGCGTAGCCAAAATCATAAGCAACAACTGCATAATAATAAGTAAAACCATTTTGCACAGTTGAATCTACAAATGAATGGCGTACACCGGTATCAGTTCCGAGGAAGTAATGTGTTCCGTCTTTACCGATAGGATCAAAGCCGGTTATACCATCTGCTAAATCATATTGGGCAATTGGCAGTTTAAATTGTGGTACACCGTAACCGCTGGTAATCTGTTCTGCATCTTGTAATGCCGGATCGGATGCGCGGTAAATTTTATATCCTTCAAAGTCTCTTCCATTACCTCCAATCGCATCGATGTATGCATCAAAAGAAGTTTCTGCAATATCATCCCAGTATAAAGTAACCCTATTATCACCCGTTACAGCAGTAACAGTTGGGGTTAACGGGGCATTGGCAAAACGATAATCGTTATTATATGTTTCTTGTGCTCTAACCCTCTTTCTTAAAATTTCATTTTTTCTGTATTGTCCTCCCGGATCCGGTACCGGACCATTAGCCAGAAGTACAACAACTGAAATCGGTTCTTGCTGACCCGATCTTAACGGGAAGAGATTTGACGATACGAAAAGATCGTATTCGCCGGGAACTACTTCTTGCGGATCGAAGAATTTACCGGGAATCATAAAATCGAACCACATTTGTGCATCACTGTTGATATTCAATCCGCCGGCCGGAACATAATCTGCATTCGTAATACCGATTTGATCGGTTTCCGAAACATCGGTTACATCAACGCTTGGTTCACCCGGTAATCCTTTTGCAGCACCTGATGTAGGCCTTCCGTCATTCTCACCTTCATCACCGGAATCGGCAACACCATCAAAACCAACATCATCACGTGCCGGGTTCCAATCATAATCGTTATCAATTCCGTCATCACGTGCCTCGTCAATCATTACATCTATTCCATCATCAATACCTTCATCTATAGCCCCATTACCATCATTATCAACTCCATCGGCATATTTCATCCCGAGTTTATCCGATGTAACATTATATAAATAAATATTATCACTTACTTTATATCTAAAAAATGGTGCATCGGAAGCCGCTTGAGTAACCATTGCTTGTGTTATAACCGGGCTGCTGTCTTCCCCATCATTATCATTATCGATTCCGTCTTTATAAGGTAACCCTAATTTATCCGATGTAACCATTACTAAATGAACGACGCCGTTCTGGAAAGTATCGGGATCGGGCCAAAGTTTCCATTTATTTCCTACCGGGTCTGCACCAGCTTGTTCTATCATTTCCTGGGTAACAACCGGGCTGTTAGCTTCAACTTTAAATCTGCTGTGTTTGGCTGCAAATTCAGGATCAACCGGCTGGGCAATTCTATCAGCATAAGTAACACCTCTTTGTTCACCGAAGGGAATGTGTGTTTGGTTTTCATCAACAAGTCCATTACCATTATCATCAACAAGATTATCGGCTATTTCACCTTCAAGCATCTCTTCCGAAATAAAATTATTTAATTCGGGGCTGTCACCATCGTTATCAATTCTATCGACTGCGTTACCTGGTGTTTCCAAAAATGAAACTGCAACTATACCCACCGGGTCAGAGCCGAACTTTGGTGCTTTATGATCTTGATCGCGTGTCCATGCAATGTCTTCCAAAAGATCGAATTCGGAAATATCATCATTGCTGTCACCATCACCGCCAACGAAATCTGCATACCAAATTGTGAAGCTGACTTTTTGATAATTCACTGTTCCATCATTTTTTATTGTATGTAAAACATACTGAGCATCTTCAACTAAAACTTGTGACCATGCTAAAACTCTCACTCCCATAACTAAAGCCAACCCTTTACGGGTTAAGTCGGTAGAATCCGGGAAGAAACTTGTATAGCGGTCGTAATTATCATCGGTAGCTCTGTAGTAGATTTCTTGATCGGCATTGAATTGGTTCTTTCCGAAGTAACCGTTCCACGATCCCACCCAACCCGGGTCAACGTCATCACCCAGGCGGTCAGGCCAATATGCCGGCCATGTATCGGGATCAACGCTTGTAGCTAATTGATTTGTTGTTTCATTAAAATAACCTGGTACCGGTTCGAAATTCCATGACTTACCCTCCGGGGAAGAACGGTAATTACAAACTTCAACTATTCTCTGTCTTGTACCGGTATTGTCTGTTACTTCTGCACCGGCAAAAATACCAAGCAAAGCAAGATAAACTTGCCCGGTGTTCTTAGGCCACTCATACGGTGTTTGCTCATTTATAGGAGCTTCACCGGTAGTACGACCAGATTGACCATGATTGAAATATGTTGCACGTACTTTATTCCCTTCCATCTGCGCCTTAGTTCTTTTAGTAACATCACCCCGTTCATCGCTCGGAACATATTGTGCAAACGTAGATAAAGTGGTCATCAAACTGATCGCAATAATTAAGAATAACTTTAACGATCTAAACATTTATTTAATCTCCTATTTCTTTGTTCATTTTAGAAAGAAAACTCAAACCCGAATTGTACTAACCGCGGCTCTGCATAATTCCACGGATAACGTAAATATTCTTCGACTGTGTTCGGTCTATTAGGATCATCACCAATATTCTGCCCTTCCGTTGTGTAATCTGCTTTGCCGGTATCGCCAAATACATTAATAACTGTTTTTGTATCCAGTAAATTAAAAATGCGTAAGAAGGTTGTTACATCTAAACCGGCGATATCAAATGTTTTGTGTAATCTTAAATCTACATTAAACTGGTTCG
>DYJK01000012.1:0-34259 GCA_020723165.1 Melioribacter roseus
TAACTCAACAATTTCACAAATAATTTTTGATATTCGTTTACCGCGAGTACTATACGCAATAGCTGTAGGCGGCGGACTCTCAGTAGCCGGCGCAGTTTTTCAAGCGATGCTTATGAATCCGCTTGCCGAACCGTATATACTTGGAATTTCCAGCGGAGGAACTTTTGGTGCAGTGTTGTCATTTATTTTAGGTGTATCGTTCCTCGGCACACAGTTATTCGCTTTTGCTGGTTCAATATGTGTAATGTTGATTGTTTTTTTTCTAGGTAAAAGATTCGGCGAACTTGAACCTAATGTTTTATTGTTATCTGGTGTGATGGTCGGGGCATTTTTCTCAGCAGCTATTTTACTAATGATGAATCTGCTGAATGATTCACTCCGCACTGCCGTTTTTTGGTTGATTGGAAATTTATCATTAGCAGAAAAAGGAAATGTTTGGTCAGTCCTGGCTATTACAATAAGTGTGTCGGTAATATTGATACTTCTTTCGAATAAATTTAATCTATTGAGTATGGGTTCGGATTATGCGAAACAATTGGGATTGAAGGCGAATCAATTGAAAGCGGTTACTTATATCTTAAGCAGTGTAATGATTGGTACCCTTGTTTCGGTTAGCGGCATAATAGGATTTGTTGGATTGCTAGTACCTCACGTGTGCAGAATGATTTTCGGGGTTGATAATAGAATTGTCTTTCCGACTTCATTTATTTTTGGCGCCGCATATTTAACTTTAGCAGATACAATAGCACGTACACTAATTTCACCGGCTGAGCTTCCGGTCGGTGCTATTACTGCACTTATAGGGGCTCCAATTTTTATATTACTATTAAGAAAAAGATTCAAATTATTTTTATAAAGGTAATGTTATGAAACTTAAAAGAATAAAAATTTTAATAAGCGGGTTAGTAATATTTGCCGCTTGCTCTACCGGTATAAATCTTTTCACCGATAATGATGAATTAGCTTTAGGTAAACAATTCGATACCGAGATTAGAAATAATTCTAAAGAGTACCCGGTTAATAATGATCCGCAATTAAAAGATTACATTGATAAAAAAATATTTAAAGAGATCATAAATTCACCCGAAGTAAAAAAAGCTTCGGTCTATAATTACGAAATGGAAATTATTAAAAACGATACTACCCTAAATGCTTTTGCCGTACCTGGCGGATATGTTTACATCTATACCGGTCTGCTGAAATATTTAGATTCAGAAGCGGCACTTGCCGGTGTTATCGGTCATGAGATTGCACATGTAGAACGAAGACATGCAACACAAAGAATTACTTCCGCATACGGATTAACTCTATTGATGAATCTTGCATTAGGAAATAATCCATCGCAAGTTGCGGAAATTGTAGCAAACCTTTTTTCAGGTTTAACACTGTTGGCTAACAGCCGTGCAAATGAAGATGAGAGTGATGAATATTCTATAAAATATTTAAGCAGTACGCGCTTTTACCCGGGCAGTGTTAAGTTCTTTTTTGAAAAACTTAGAGATGATGGTAAAGTTGCTCAGGGCGGCGGTGGATTAGCCACATTTCTTTCAACCCATCCTGATCCAATTGCCCGTATCAGTACTACCGATCAAAGATTAAAATCGCTTGGTATGGATGTTAAAACCTATAAGGATGATGGTAGCAATTTTTTCAAAACTGATTACCAAAAGAATATTAAAAGTCGATTGAAATAAGCATTTTTAAGCTAATTTCAATTACTTTGCTTGATGTTTGGGGTATCAGTCTTTATATTTGATGCCCGGTTTTGGGAAAATTACTAAAACACCGCTGTACTTTAAATTATGGCGAGGTAGCTCAGTAGGTTAGAGCAGTGGAATCATAATCCACGTGTCGGGGGTTCGAATCCCTCCCTCGCTACTTATTTTTTGGAGTTATTTATGTATTCATTATTAATCACACTTTCACTTTTAATTGCTGTTTTATTAATTATTGTTGTATTACTTCAATCCAGTAAAGGCGGCGGATTAGCCGGTTCTTTTGGCGGTACCGGAAATTTCGGGACCGTTTTTGGTACAAGACGTACTGCCGATTTTTTGAGCAAAGCAACGTGGTGGTTAGGCGGTGCTTTGTTGGTTCTTGCTGTTCTTATTAACTTATTCTTTTTACCGGGACAAACAACTACTGATCAACAGGAAAGCATTATTCAAAAAGGTAATCAGCAGACTGTCCCAACTTCACCGGCATTACCACAGCAACAATCTTCTCAACCGGCTCAGAAATAGTTTTATAATTAAGCCTCTTTTTATAAGAGGCTTTAATTTTATGAAGATGCAATCACATATCAATTTTGTCCCATCTATTTAATCCCAGGCAAACGATGAAAAGACACAAACCTCCCGTAAAAGCATACAAGAATTTAGAATTTTTAAGTTCGGCAGATGCAAGGACAGTTAGAATTTTATCCGAGTATTATGAACCTAGATCGAGATTTATCAAAAATAGAATTGCCGATACAATCGTGTTCTTTGGTTCAGCAAGAATTATTTCCCGTAAAGATGCACTTAAACACTTGAATGAAGCAAAGAAGGGGAATGGAACACTTCAAAAGAAAAAATTCGACCGTGCGGTTAGGCAGCTTGAAATGTCAAAGTATTATGAAGATGCTGTTGAACTTTCCAAAAGATTAACAACATGGTCTAAAGCACTGCATGAAGAAAAACACCGTTTTATAATTTGCAGCGGCGGCGGACCGGGAATTATGGAAGCCGCTAACAAAGGAGCTAAACTTGCCGGCGGTAAATCGATCGGTCTCAATATCAGCATTCCATTCGAACAGTTCGTAAATAAATATGTCGATCCCGAACTGGCATTTGAGTTCCACTACTTTTTTATGCGCAAGCTTTGGTTTGTTTATCTTGCTAAAGCCCTTGTTGTTTTTCCCGGCGGTTTTGGTACTTTGGATGAATTGATGGAAGTATTAACTCTCGTACAGACAAAAAAGATTACTAAGAAAATGAAAGTTATAATGTATGGTGAGGATTATTGGCGAGAAATTATAAACTTTGATGCATTGATAGAACACGGAACAATTAACAAAGACGACATGAAACTTTTTGATTTTTGCAGCACGATTGATGAAGCTTTTGAAAAAATAACATCACATTTTCATCAATATTTTTTGAATAAGAAATAATAAAAAATCCCGCTGCTTAGCGGGATTTTTTGTTGATTAACCTTTACGGTCTTTCAATGCTTGTTCACGAGAAGCTCTCCGTTTTGCTTTAATTAAGTCCATTCGTTTTTCAATTGACGGCTTAACAAAAAAAGTACGTTTCTTATACTCTTTTAGGATACCGGATCGCTCATATTTTTTCTTAAAACGCTTTAGCGCTTTATCAATATTCTCGTTCTCTTGAACGGTAATACCTACCACTAACTATCACCTACCTTTATTGTTTGTAAAATTTTGCGCACCAAACTTAGATAATTGGGCTATTATAGTCAAATTGACTGTATTCACCTCATAAAGGTTAGGCTTCTTCCTCTTCAGGAGTTATCACTAAAACCGGGCATTTAGCGTATCGAATCACCTTTTCTGCAACACTGCCGAGTAGAGTGTGAAGTACGCCGGTTCTGCCATGTGTAGCAATAACAATCAAATCGCAATTAATTTCTTTTGAGTAATTAACAATCTCCTCGTAATCATTTCCTTTACGTAAAACTTCAATAATTTTTGCGTTGCTCTCCATTCTGAACTCAGAAGCGGTTTTGAATAATTGTTTATGTGCTTCTTCTTCCATGTGTCTCATCACATCTTCCTCGGATACATCGATTGACCTAATGGCAAGAAACGGGGGTGTCTTTTCCAAAACATATGTAAGGTGAATTGTAGCATCCATTCTTTCGGCAAGATCGAGCGCATACTCCAGTGCTGAAAAGGAGAGTTTGCTGAAATCTGTTGGAACGATAATTTTTTTAATATCAAACATTTATTGGCTCCTTATTTCTTAATAATTTTTTACGACTCATTACTTGAAATAAAACCTCTCTCCCTGGCATAATCGAATAGTTGTGCATAAAGCATTTTACGTGCACGATGTAAACGCGATCTAACTGTTCCGACCGGTATATCTACGAAGTCAGCTATCTCTTCGTAAGTAAATCCTTCAATGTCACTTAGAATAATAGCGGTTCGGAAATCTTCCGGCAGTTTAGCTAATGCGTTCGATACATTATCATCTAATAAATTACTGAATGCGTCTTGCTCGTAATGTTTTGTTTCAACTTCATCGGATTTAATTGTTTCATAAAAGTTTTGTACGTCATCGTAATCAACTTTACCGGGTTCTTTTTTAAGTTTGCGGTAATCATTTATGTATGAATTTTTTAATATTCTAAAGAGCCATGCTTTACAGTTAGTACCTCTTTCAAATTTATCAAAGAACCGGAAAGCTTTTAAGTAAGTTTCCTGGACGAGATCATCTGCATCATCTTCATCACCGGTGAGGCGAAGTGCATAATGATATAAAGAATCCCTATGCGGAAGAGCTTCTTTTTCGAACTCTCTGTATAAATTCTTGTAATCGTTTGTCGGTATATTGTTTGTAGTCTGCCGCATTGAATTCTTTCTTAGTTAATCCAGGTTCAAATTTCATACAAACTAAACTTAAGAAATTACCAATCCGTTTTTTATTTTTTTCTTTATATCGCCTAAAGAAATAATAAATCCATTAATGATCATATATTCAATTACACTGTTTTTGCTTATGATAAGATTTGGACTTTCGTCTTTGCAGATAGACTGTACATAATTTTTGTAATAAGGTATAGCGCAAACCGGGTATTGTAAGTAAGCATTTCCTAATAACTCATTATTTATCCGTATAATGCCAAAACCATTTTTATGAAGCTTTGAGTAATCTAATTTATTTAAATCTGCTTGTGTTGAAATAATATCATCAGAAATTTTAGCCGGCACCACATGGAATCCCAAGAGATCATACACTTCAATTCCATGATTTATAGAGAGGTCGCCTACTTCTTGAATGTTTCCTTTGTAATAAAAATAATTTTTATCAGGGTCATATTTCTTTTCACGGTTAATACCGATATCTATTTTGAATTCTTTCCCGTTTTGCCGGTATGTAAGATTTCTTAAAAGAAGGTCGAACAACATTGATTTATTTTCAGGAATGCTGAAATAATCATCGACTGATACTGTGGTAAATGTTTTGTCGGAAATAGTATAGAATGCTGAGATTAACGATATAAAATTTAATTTGCGGATAAACTCTTTATTCTCATCATTTTTAAAGTAGCCGGATTCAATCAATATTGAACTTATACCTGATTTTGTTAGGTTATCACCGAAAGCACGCGGTTCAAAATCATCATCGTAACGCGCAATGTTACCCGTGATAAATCTGTTTAATGTTTTATTTATAACGGAAATAACTTGCATACTTTTTTTGCGAGTTTCATTTATAGTCTTTTCATAATCAGTTGGTGGAGCGAGTAATGAAATTGCTGCACTTCTATCGGATATACCGGCGGTGTAATAACTGTTTTGATCATGCAAGTTGAATCCGAACTCCGGCTTTATTTCTTCTGCAAGTTTCCAAAGTATTTTAGATTCAGGCGATTCTTTTCTTATAGCATCACGATTGATATCTATATTTATTGAATTATAGCGGCTATGTAATTCCGAACCGTCGGGGTTAAGCATTGGTACAAATACTAATTGCAATTTATTAAGCAGATCATTTCTGAATTTGTTGAATTCATCGTTGGAAGTGAAAAAATTTAACAGATCAAATATTGCAGCGGTAGCTGTCGGTTCATCACCATGCATTTGGGACCACGCAAGAATTTTTGTTTCTCCATTACCAATTGATAAAGTGAAAATATCGCAGCTATTTATCGATTGACCGACGCAATTTATCTTCAAAGTATCGTTGTTAGAAAGTTTTTTAATTTCTTGTAAGAGCATTGCATGCGTTATTCTGTTTGAATTGATCTCCTGGTTTTTGAAATTATCATACTTATCAAACAATAATTTTAATGTATCTTCCAATTAAATTATCCCCTATCGCTGTTCATTGATTTTAATAATGATTTGATACAAATTTAACCGTGTTATTTGAATAATTAAAGGGAATTTATCATCTAAATTATTTGGAGCTACAATGGCAACAGACATGCTAAAGCTTGGATCTCACGCACCGGATTTTAACTTACCTTCAGTTAATGGTAATAATTATTCACTCAAATCATTCTCTGATAAAAAAGGGTTGATTGTTATTTTCAGTTGTAATCACTGTCCGTATGTGCAAGCATATGAAGAACGAATCAAACAAATTCAAAAAGATTATGAAAAAGATATTTACGTAGCAGCTATCAGTTCAAATGAAGATATTAATTATCCGGAAGATTCGTTTGAAGAAATGAAGAAGCGTGCAAAACAAAAGCAATTTAACTTTCCATATTTAAGGGATGAAACTCAACAGATTGCCAGGTTGTACGGTGCTACCCACACACCCGAAATATTTTTGTTCGATGAAAGAAGAGAACTTGTATTCCACGGAAAGATTGATGATAACTGGCAAGACGAGAAGAGTGTTCGTGCCAAATATTTAAAAAATGCTGTTGATGAAATGCTTTCCGGTAAAAAGATTTCAGTACCCGAAACATTTACTATTGGCTGCACGATAAAGTGGAAGAGATAAATTAATCCTGATGGATACAATATCTTAGGTTATAACCTAAGAAAAAGTTTGATTAATTATGGGCATAACCTTAATTTTGAGTCAGTAAAATAAGGATATAACCTAATGGATAACATGAGAAGAAAATTATTAATTGATCAATTAGACAGAAAATATAGAAAATTAGATTTTTTAAATGATTTTGAAACGCCACCACAAGGTTGGATTAATTCGATTCGGATCGGGCTAAATATGTCTTTGGTTCAATTAGCAAAGAAGATGAAAAAAACTTCTGCTTCAGTAAAAGAAATAGAATTACGAGAAGAGGATAAAGGAATCACACTTAAGAAATTAATGGAAGTTGCTGAAGCTCTGGATTGTCGTTTTACTTATGTGTTGATACCAAAAGATGGTTCACTTCAAAGGAAAATAGAAAAACGTGCTTATGAGGTAGCTAAAGAAATTGTAATGCGCACATCTCACACAATGAAACTTGAAGATCAAGAGAATTCTGAAGAACGAATTCAGAAAGCGATAAAAGAAAGAGCTGAAAAAATTAAAAACGAAATACCGAAATATTTATGGGATTAGATATATATGCTCAAGAAGGGCAAACACCTCTTGATGATGATGAAAGAGAAGGGCTGCTAATTAGGACTATTACTACTCGTGGTGAACTTGATGAATTTGAACAACTCGGTGTTGAAAAAGCTAATGAATGGCTTCTCGGGAAAAAGTTAGATGTTAATAAAATTTTGAATGAAGATTTTGTTAAAGAATTACATCAAAGAATGTTTAGTGGTATATGGAGATGGGCTGGAGAATTTAGAAAGACAAATAAAAATATTGGTGTAGATAAATTTATAATAGGGATTGAATTAAAAAATCTTTTTGATGATGGGAGGTTCTGGATTAATAATAAAACTTTTCCTGAAGATGAAATAGCAATTCGTTTATGTCATCGTATGGTGCTCATTCATCTGTTTGCTAACGGAAATGGAAGGCACTCGCGTTTATATGCTGATGTTCTGATTAATAAAATATTCGGTAAACAATATTTTACATGGGGCAGCAAAAATCTTGTTAAACAAGGAGAAGCAAGAACTCGATACTTAAATGCTCTTAGAGAAGCCGATCAATCGAATTATGAACCGTTGATAGAATTTGCGAGATTATAAATTTCGTGTTAAGTACTAAAAAAATAATGATAGATATTGAAAAATTTATGTATTAAACACTAAATTAAAACCACTCCTTAATTCTTAATCAATACATAATTCCTAAATTCAGGGTTAAATAAAAATGTCCAAAACTTTTTCTGAATCGTCCTTCTAAATTTTCTACACCCTCGCCGAATATGTGAACGTAATAATACCTAACATTAATTCCTACCAGGTTGGATTTGCTCAAGCCAAAATTTGCACCGAGGCCAATATAACCGCCGGCGGCATAATGAGCTTTTGCATCTCCGAACGCACTGAAAAATTCTTGATCATAAGGTGTGGAAACAGCTAATGTTGGTCCGACACCGGCATTAATATAAGGACGTAAATTGTCTGTCAGCGATTCTGAAAAAAGCCGGTACTGAACACCAAAGTTGAGCGGTATCAAAAAAACTCTGTTTACTTTCCCGATTGTAAATTTATTTCCCCAATAATCTATATACTCTACTTCGCGTTCATCCTTGGATTCGGAAATTGAGATATCAACAAACCCGGTTATTTCTTGCGAAAAGCTTTTACGTAAAAATGTTCCTAATCCAAATCCACCTTCGCCGAACATCAAATCAGCACCCCAGCTATTATCGGGAAATACTTCAGGTGGTTTTTCCGGTGCTAATTCTCCAATACGCTGTGCGTTTATAGCCGTTAAAGGGAGTATTAAAAATATTATATATGCTAGAGCTTTCATTTTTCGTAACCTTTTGCTAACCTTTATATGAAAAATATATATATTATGTTAAAAATCAACTACATAAAATAGTATCTGGTTGATTAAACAACTCAAAATTATAATTGGTTCTATATGCCGGTTAATTTAGAATTAAAATTAAAAGTTACTTCCCATCGCACCACAGAAACATTATTGAAGCAGATTAATGCCGAGTATAAGGGAATTCTTATTCAGAAAGACATTTATTATCACGTAAAAAACGGACTGCTGAAACTTCGTATTGAAAACGGTTCTTATTGTTTGATTAAATATTTAAGGGATGAAAAGGGTGAAAGATGGAGTAATTACGAACTCCTTTTTTTGAAAGGAGAAAATCCGGAAAAATATTTATCAGATATTTTTAGAGTTGATTCTGTAGTTGCAAAGAAACGGAAATTGTATCTATATAAAGGTACACGAATTCATCTTGATGAGGTAAAAGGACTTGGTAATTTTTTAGAATTAGAAACTATTGTCACTAAGAATAAATCAGATGCCCAGAAAAAATTCAATGAAATCGTTCGTTTGTTAAAATTAGATTTGGCTAAGCAAGTTAGAACTTCATACAAAAATTTGTTGAAGAAAACTCGCTAAGTTTATCTTAAACCTTTTTGTGCAGTGGACTAAATCAGAATGATTTTATCTAAACAAAATATTAAATCGGTAGATGTTGATAGTTCGATCCAGGGTTTGATCGATTCTGATTCGATTAATCGCTTACTTGTAATAGTACCTACAAATAGAAAGGCAAGAACACTCAAGAAGGAAATGATCTCTTCATCTAAAAATAAATGTATTAGCGTTGTTAATATTGAAACTTTAGGAACTATTTCATCAAAGTTGCTAAAGGAATCAATTCCATTTAGACAATTAAGCGAAGCAGCATCAACTGTTTTTATCAAACAAGCAGCTCAGCAAACAGCGTTGAAATACTTTTCGATTTATAAAAACGAAATACCATTCGGCACACTTGAAAAAATTAAGAATGTAATTTCGGAATATAAACGTCATGGTATTAATCCTTTACGGTTAAGAGAAGAAGCTGAAAAACTCGAAAAGTCAGAGAAGCTAAAAGCAATTGATATTGCCGGTATTTATGAAAAGTATATCGGGAAATGTTTCTTGCTAAATGCGTACGAAGTAGGCGATGTTTATCAGCAATTGAATAAACTCTCAAGCGAACAATTTAAATCAAACTTTAAAAGGTTATACCCGGATGTTGATCTTGTAATTGTTAATGGTTTTGATGAGTTCTCGGAACTTGAAATCCAGATCATTAACTCCTTATCGCTTCAGAGTGTTAACTTATTTATAAACTTTGATTACAATTCCCACAATAAATATTTATTTGGACATTTAGACAAATGTTACGATAGGTTGTTCGGAATAGGATTTCATGCTGTTGAGGATAAATCCGAAAATAATTTAGATCATTTCCGTAAGACAATAAAGGAAAAATTATTCAAGTTTTATGGGGCAGATAAAAAGTATGATTATAAAGAAGAAATATTTAAGATTACTGCACACGATAGGGAAAATGAAATTGAACTGATTGCCAAGGAGATCAAAAGATTAATATCTGAAGAAAATGTTCAGCCGCATCATATTTGTGTAGCGTTTAATCTTATTCAAAACTACTCGGCACTAGTCCGTGATTTGTTTGCCAAGTACGGTCTTCCTATTAACCTTACCGATAGAACGCCTCTCGATAATTCAAACCCGGTGAGTACAGTAATTAACTTTATAGAGATCGCCGAGAACGATTTTTATTTCAAAAACATACTGCGTGCTATCAGCAGCGGTTTTGTTGCCGGTGGAGAATTTGATTATTCAAATTTGCATCGTGTTGCTTCGGAATTAAAGATCGTATCCGGTAAAAATAATTGGATTACTATTCTCACAGATTCCTTAAAAAGTTTAAATAATAGCAGTGATGAAGATGAAGAGGAAATAAATAGACTGCGAGCTTCATATACCAGGGCACTTGAGGATATAAAACTGCTTGATGGGCTATTAAAAAATTTTGAAAGGAAAGATACTATACCGGGATTTAAAGAAAAGCTTCTCCGCTTTATTTATGAATCAAAATTGCCATTTAAGCTTTTGTCGATCAGCCAGAATCAGGAAGAAAATACCCGTGGTTTTTCGGAATTCCTGGAAACTATCAATGAAGTATTTGATCTGCTTGAAAATGAATACGGTACAGAAGAGAAATTTAGTTTACGCTTTTTCATGGATCAGTTGAGAACAATATGCAGCTGGGCACGATTTAATGTGAAGGAAAAGTCAAATTACGGTATCCAGGTAACATCGTTTGAAGAAATACGCGGATTACATTATGACTATTTATTTATCGGCGGACTTTGCGATGGCGATTTTCCCACGAGGTACATGCCTCAAATATTTTTCTCCGGCACATTTAAAAAGCAAGCACAAACTCACCAAACAGAGGAAAGAAACCGGTTCTACCAGGCACTTTCCGTATGGAATAAAAAATTGTATTTCACCCATCCTCTTACAGATGCCGGGAGAGAAGTTGTAGAATCAACATATTTAAAAGATTTCGAAAATATCTTTTTGATATCCCAAATAGATGTTCAAAACTTTTCCGATACTGTTTATTCTAAAGAAGAGTTTGAACTGTATGCCGGGAAAATATTAAGTGATGGTATTCCAGATAATATCAGTCACTTGAAAAATATTGCAGATATCAACTTAGCATACGTTGCAAGTGCAATTTCTACGGAACAGATTCGCGAGCAAGATCCATTTGCTGATTCCGTTTACAATGGAATTTTATCTTCTGGACATAAAATCGGAAGTGATTTAACAGCTACAGTGGAGAATTTAACGGCGTTTGCGAACAAGCAATATTCCATATCGCAATTAGAGACTTATGCAAAATGTCCGTTTAAATTTTTTGTTGAGCGTGTTCTGAATATTCAAGCGCTTGAAGAACCAACCGAAGATATTGAAGCTATTGAAATGGGAAGGATTCTCCATTCCGTACTGTTTGAATTTTATACATTTGTTAGGGATAATAAAGTAGAACTAAACGGAGCCGATGAAAAGAAATTCAATGAGCTGCAGAAAATAATTTTTGGATTAACACTCAAGCATGTTGATAAAGGATCATTCAATTCGCCGCTTACATTTTATGAGAAGGAAAAACTGCTCGGAATAAATGGAAACGAACGTGAATCAATACCAAGCAGATTCATTGAATATGAATCAAAGGAAGGCGGAGAGTATATTCCAAAATACTTTGAGGTTGGTTTTGGTACTTTGAGGGAGAGTGGATCAGATAAAATTATTAGCGATAAAGAACCGATTAAAATCAATGAATTAAAGCTACGGGGGAAAATTGACCGCGTTGAAATATCAAATGAAGACGACACATTCAATGTTGTAGATTATAAATTATCCGGCAAGAAACCTTCATTTAAGGAATTAAAAAATGGGATCTCGCTGCAGTTGCCCGTTTATCTCTTTGCTACAAGAGAATTATTAAAAAGAAAATTCAACAAAAATTATTCACCGAATGAGATGTTTATCTATTCACTCAAATATACTAAAGATGAATTCGGAAAGGACAGAGTATCATTGGGAAGAGGGGAAGAGAAATTAACACCTGATAAGTTAGTTGAACTTACGTTAGATCATATACGGAAGTATATTGATGGCATCTCAAAAGGGTTTTTTGGATTATCGCCGCATGAAAATAGGGAAGATATTGTCTGCCGGTACTGCCAGTTTAAATCAGTTTGTAGGATACAAGAGGTAATTTAGAATCTATTTTTTTTACAAATACTTCTTCGGGTATTCAAATAAAAACACTTTCCCTTTGCCGCGTTCTACTTCCTTCCATTTTTCAATATCGAATTTTATTCCGACTATACCACAAGTAGGCACGTTATCTATAAATTGATCACCGACATGGTTAACATAAGAGGTGAATGAGGGATTATGCCCGAAAACAAAAACAGTTTTGTATTCACTATCAATTTTTTGAATGACAGTTTCAATTTCTTTAATACCCGATTCATAGATGTTGTTTTCGGTGATGATTTTCTTTTTGGGATATCCGAGTTCCTCGGCAAAAATTTGAGCTGTTGCTAAAGCCCTAACAGCGGGGCTTGTAATAATTAAATCAGGAATAAAATTTTCTTCTCTTAAAAGTTTACCCATGAAAGGTGCATCACGTTTACCGCGTTTGTTGAGAGGTCTTTCAATATCGCTATTTACTGCATCTTCCCAGCTTGATTTTGCATGACGGATCAAGAATAATCTTTTCATAAGCAGCTTAATCTAAGATTGGTCCCAGCGAAGTAGGTGTAGTAGAAAATAGAATTGCGAAAACAAAAATCAGAACTGATATTATAACTCCGTAAATAAAAATACTATAACAAATTCTAAGGTAATGGTATTTATGACCCAGCACTTGTCCAAGGTAATAAAAGTCTTTTATCATCGAACTATATAGATATTCTCTGTCGTTTATCATTTCTCTCATACCCCAGCTAAAATCAGTGAGACCCATCTTATAGAAATTCCCGAAGAATAAAAGATTAGCTTTTTTGTTCTTAATATCTTCTCTCGAAAATACACCGGAAGAGATTTTTGGGCGTGTAACAATAACAGCAAAAACTAAAGTTATTAAACTTACTAACGCCAAAGTAAAAGTAGGTAATATTAGATGTGGATTCGAATCGAGTTTACTGCCGAGCAAAGAAAAAATTGCTGCTAACATTAAAGTATTAACACTTATCATAATATTTGCCTTGCTATCGGCTAAAGCGCTAAATTCTACATGCGTACGCATAACATTGCGGAACATAGTTTCAACACCGCGCCCGGCAGCTTTAATCTCTTTTTTTTCTTGATCACCGCCAGTTCTGTTATTTGAATCGTCCGATTGTTCTTCGATTAATTTTTGCAGTTTCTTCTTTAGTTTTTTTAAGTTCTTTTGTTTCTGTTCTTCGAACTCATTGGAGGCATATTGTGTAAAAAATTTATGCTGGATTAAAAAATCAACTGTCTTTTTCAACCATTCATATTCTGTTAAAGGTCTGCCGAAATGGAATTCGAATTCTTCCCTGAATAAATTGTTGCGGCTCTTGAAATTTTTTTTACCGAGGTGTGCTAAATCGGCATCGCATAAAACTTCTTCTAACAGATTACCCGGCTGCTGCGGTACCTTTGTAGAAAGAATACATTTCTTGATTTTTTCAATTTTGACCGGGTCATATTTTTCTTTCTCTAAGAAATCTTGTGCATATTTTGTACTTGCTTCTTCGTGGCCTTCAATCTTATCTAAATATCCTACATCATGAAAACAAGCAGCCAGCAGAACCATTTCCAAATCCGTATTGCTTAAGCCGGAAGCTTTACCAATTATTCCGGCAGATTCAACGACTTCCTTTGTATGGCCCACATCATGATAAACATGATTGTTGATGCTTTTCGATTCGAGTAGAGTTAATACATAATCTTCTGCTTTTATTATTATCTTGTTATTCATGGATAACACATGTCTGTTTATTAAGCGCTTAAATTTAATAAATTCTTTGTAAGTGTCTAATCAAAAATATCAAGTTTCAGTACTTAGAGTAATTGATAAAATTTAGAAAACATTTAATCAATGGCATTGAGTATCTTGCTGAATAGGTGCCGCTTTGCTGAATTTGGGACTGATATAAGGAATACCCAGATTCAATCCTCTTAAAATAAAAAGCAGTGCAAGTATAACCGCGAATACCGGGATAAATTTATTGATTTTCCTTTTCATGTTTAGGTTGATCACCTTACCAAAGAGACTAGTGGCAAACATTATGGGGAAGGTTCCAAGTCCAAATAAAGCCATGTACAATGCACCGGATAAAAAATCTACAGTTGAAACTGCACCCGCTATTCCAACATAAACAAATCCACACGGTAAAAATCCATTTAATATACCGATAGTTAATAATGATGAATTTGATTTTTTAGATAAGAGCCGTGCAAACTGTGTTTTGATCGGAGAGGAAATTAATTTATAAATTTTTGACTCACTGATTTTATTCTTCAATCTTCTTGGTGTGATAACATAAAGGAATATTAAAATTCCAATGAGGATCGATAAATCTTGCTGAAGACCGAATAGAACAAGACGACTTCCGAAAAGACCAAACAGTGCGCCAAGAACAGTATAAGTGATTATTCTTCCAAGGTTATAAAGTATTCGCCCCAAAATCATTTTGATATTTGACTCGCCAGTTATCGGTAGTGCTAAAGCAATTGGTCCGCACATTCCTATACAGTGAAAACTTCCAACCAACCCTACTATGAATCCGGTCCAGACTTCCATTAATTCACCATCAGGATTTTTTCGTTATAAAAAGAAATGTTATTCACGCTCCAATCTACTTTTAATTTCCACAAACCCTTTTCCATTTTTGATATAGCAAAAATCTGTTTGTTATCTGTATCAGGTTCAACATTAACTACAAAATCTTTTTCGAGATTGGATGGACGGTAAAAATGAATTGTACCGCTTAAATCGTAATGCTTAAAAGTTTTTGGAAAAAATAAATTAATATTTTCTTTATCTATGTTTATTTCGAGCTGCTGGGGCAGTTTTATAGTTCTGTTAATTTTATCGATCTGCTGCTGGTAAACGAGTTCCTTTGTATAATATTCATCGGTAACAAGAGGTACGTCTTCTTTCATAAAAATTGTTACAGTTGTAACAAGGATAACAACGAAAAGTAAATAGATAACCGCTATGCCTGATCCCCAGGTTAGTTTCATTTTATTTTCACCTTTGCTAAAAATGCTGTATTGATTACGTCTAAAATTTTTCCATTAGAAACAACCGCAATCTTAAACGTTGTTTTTAATTGTTTGATTTTTTCTTTAGGCAGAATTACAAGGAATTTTGCTTCAGTTACACCTTGTGGTTCAACCTTTAGGTCGTTACCTATAATTTTTATTTCACCTTCCTGATTTTGCAGAGTAAGAGCCGCCGGCAGTATATCAAAGGATTTGTTGATTATTTTCAGATCGTAAATATTACTTACCTTGTCACCGGGTTGTTCCTGATATAAAGTGCCGGGCGTACGCAAGATGCTTAACTCAACTTTTGATCTGTTTAAAAGCATGTAAGTAATCACAGTTGTTAATAGAATTAATACCATCGTGTAACTGATTGCGCGCGGAGTAAAGATTGACCTTTTTGAAGTTTCTATTTCGTTTTTAGATGCATAACGTATCAATCCTTTCGGGCGGTTGATTTTATCCATCACAGTATTACAAGCATCGATACAAGCTGTACAGTTAACACATTCAAGCTGCGTCCCGTTGCGGATATCAATACCGGTCGGGCATACATCAACGCATAAATTACAATCGATACAATCACCGTAATTTTGAGTTTCACCTTTTTTTATTTTCCCACGAGGTTCGCCTCGTTTATAATCATAATGGATTACAATTGAATTTTGATCAAGCATTACACCTTGCAAACGTCCGTATGGACAAACAAGAACGCAAGCTTGTTCGCGGAATGACGTAAACACAAAGTAGAAAGCACCCGAGAAAAATAATACAGCTATAAAAGTCCCGGAATGTTCGAAAGGGGAGTGCGATATGTACTGTTTAAGTGTATCAATCCCAATTATGTAGGAAAGAAAAATATTTGAAATGATGAATGACAAGAAAAAGAAGATTAATTGTTTTGAACCCTTCTTAATAAATTTTTCTGCATTCATGGGTGTATTTTTAAGAGCACGCTGTTTGTTTGCATCTCCCTCTATCCAGTATTCGATTTTGCGGAAAACCATTTCCAGAAAAATTGTTTGTGGACAGATCCAGCCGCAGAACAATCTGCCGTAAACCACGGTAAATAAAAAGATTGAAACTATGATTGCGATCATTGTTAAAGCAAATAAGTGAAGATCATGCGGACCGAACGGTATTCCGAATATTATAAATTTTCTTTCTAAAACATTCAATATTACAAATGGGTGTCCATCAATTTTTATAAATGGAACTGCAAATAGAAAAGCTAATAGGAAATAGCTTACGATGGTTCTTGCATTATAAAATTTACCGGATGGTTTTCTTGGATAGATCCATTTTCGTTTCCCTTCCTTTGTAACGGTTGCAATGGAATCGCGGAATGTTTCCTCGTGTGATTTTAATGCATCATTCATGTGTGATATGATCAACCAGTTTATAATTCGTAAATATTACCCACATCATTTTTTTCGAATTCCCATTTTAAGGGATTTAGTTCAATATATTTTCTGATGTTATATAATTCTTTTTCACTTCTAATAATTCTGTCATAAAAACGAGATTGCCAAGCAAAAGGTGAGTGGCCATTTTTATTTGCCCATCGTTTTAGGGATCCTTTGTATTGATTGATAATAACAGGTAAGGAATTTTTAATTGGTTTACTAAATTGTGAACTATGGTTTTTGGGTAAAGACTCGCCGCGGCGAGTCTCTACATCATTTAATATCACGATACCATGCACATGATTGGGCATAATTACGAAGTAATCTAAATCAACATTATTTCTAATTGTTTTGGTTTTGAGCCATTCTTGTTCTGCAATCTTTCCGAATTCATTCAATACCATCTTACCAGCAATGATCTTTCCAAAATATTCAATGTGATATTTTGCATTAATTGTTACGTAATACCACCATGGGTTTGAATAATCCCAATCTTTTAAGCGTGCCGATTTGATACGATATTTGTTTTGGTACAGTTCCATTCAAACCGAAGTTTTTAGCTGCCTATTGTTTTTGTTGTGTCTGCTTGTGCTGGTTCTTCCCATTTTGTTCCTTCCGGCAGTTTGGCATTTGCGGGATTTGTACCGTGCAGACTCATAATATAACTTGACACAGCTTGCATCTTTTTCGGATCCAATTGTGTCTGCCAACTAATCATTCCTTTTTGCGGTACACCAATTTTAATTGTCTTGAAAATATTTTTTATGCCGCCACCGTGAATCCAATAATCATCGGTAAGATTTGGGCCAACTAAACCTTCACCGTTTTGTCCATGACATGTGACGCAATTTTTTGCAAATATTTCTTTCCCTTCGGCTAATGTTGCTGCATCATTTGCCAATGTTACTGTTTCTTCATTAATGAATGTACCGCTCTTGATTAATATTTGTCTTTCAAACGCAGCTTGCTGCACTTCCAAATTATATTCCTTGGATTGAACCTGACCATCATCGAACACGTGATAACTTAATAAATAAACAACAGCCCAAATAATTGTTCCATAAAAGAGCGCCGCGAACCAGGGTGGAATCCGGTTATCTAATTCTTGTATTCCGTCGTAGTTATGGTGAAGAAGAATCTCTTGCTCTTTCTCGATCGGTATCGATTTTGTTAGAGCTTTTTTTAATGCAGTTAACGGTGCTTTAAAAACTCTGCCTTCCAAGTCATTCTTTTCCGAATATACTACAGTGAGCCAAAGAACAAATGCAATCACAATTATTGTTAAGACCAGCATGAATCTCATCACTTTATCTAATGATTCGTCGCCGGCAGCAAATAAATTAGACTGCTCGAAAAAGAAAAAAAGTGACACGAAAAACGGAAATAAAATTTTATTCGATCTCATTTTTATTCTCTGCCTTATGATTATTTTCTATTTGATTTTCCAACGGTAGATTTTCCATCTTAGCCAAATAATTTTTGTCGAGTTTAATAACCCAAACTAGTAAAAGAATAAATATCCCGAAAAAAATTACCAGGCCAATAATCCCCAAAGTTGAAATACCTTCTAACGAGCTGAAATATTTTGATATCATAATTATTTGTTAACCGTTTGATTTCCTTTAATATCTGTGCCTAAGCGTTGCAGATATGCAATTAGCGCAATCACTTCTTTATCCGGTTCCGCCGGTACGCCATTATTTAATAAATCATCGGCAATTGTATTTGCTTGTTTCATTAAATCCTGGTTGGCAAAATTTTCGTAACCTTCTTCGTATGGAACACCGATTGAGCGCATAACATTTATTTTTGCCGGTGTTACGGAAATATCTATCGATTGTGTAAAAAGCCAAGGATACTGGGGCATAATGGAACCGGGGGACATCTGGCGCGGATCTTCAAAATGTAAGTAATGCCACAAGTTGGAATATTTTCCTCCTTCGCGATGTAGATCTGGTCCCGTTCGTTTTGAACCCCATAAGAATGGATGATCATAAACAAACTCGCCTACTTTTGAATACTCACCGTATCGTTCTGTTTCCGATCTAAACGGACGAACCATTTGTGAATGGCATGTGTTGCATCCTTCGCGTATGTAAATATCGCGTCCTTGCAATTCAAGCGGTGTGTATGGTTTTACACTTGCAATGGTAGGTATATTTGATTTAACTAAATAAGTTGGAATTAATTCTACCAATCCGCCGATTAGAACAACAACCAAAGCAAGAAGCGCAAATTGTGCCGGGCGTTTTTCCAGCCATCTATGGATCAAACCGCGTTTCATTTGATCTTTCTCTTTTATGTAAGGCGCTGCTTCTGCGTCTTCATTTTTTATGAAAGTACCGAGCTTTGCAGTTTTAATTAAATTGTAAACGCAAAGAAAAATTCCGGCAAAGTATAATAATCCTCCAATAGAACGGAGGATATACATTGGAATTATTTGTAAAACAGTTTCAAGAAAATTTGGATATTGAAGAATTCCGAGCGGAGTGAATTGTTTCCACATCAACGATTGTGTAAGACCGGCCCAGTAAAGTGGAATTGCGTAGAATACAATACCAAGTGTACCAACCCAGAAGTGGAGATTCGCCAATTTTTTTGAGTAGAGTTCGGTACCCCACATTTTAGGAATTAACCAGTAGAGAAGTCCGAAAGAAAGAAAACCGTTCCATCCTAAAGCACCAATGTGCGCATGTGCGATAGTCCAATCTGTATAGTGCGTAATTGCATTAAAGTTTTTAAGTGAGAGCATCGGTCCCTCGAACGTGGACATACCGTAAGCTGTGACAGCAACAACCATAAATTTTAGGATTGGGTTATCGCGTACTCTATCCCATGCACCGCGCAGTGTTAAAAGACCGTTCAGCATTCCACCCCACGATGGTGCTATTAACATTATTGAAAAAACCGTTCCAAGTGATTGTGCCCAATCGGGCAGTGCTGTGTAAAGTAAATGATGTGGACCAGCCCAGATGTATAAAAATATCAGCGCCCAAAAATGCAATATGGAAAGTCGATATGAATAAACCGGACGGTTTGCAGCTTTTGGTAAAAAGTAATACATCAATCCTAAATAAGGTGTTGTTAAAAAGAATGCTACTGCATTGTGACCGTACCACCATTGGGTTAGAGCATCTTGTACACCGGCGTAGATCGGGTAACTCTTTATTAAACTAACCGGAATTTCAATTGAGTTGACAACATGAAGGATTGTAATTGTTACGAATGTTGCAATGTAAAACCAGATTGCAACGTACATATGTTTTTCTCTTCGTTTAATAATTGTACCGAACATGTTTGTACCGAATGTAAGCCAAACGATAGCGATCATTAAATCAATGGGCCATTCAAGTTCGGCATATTCTTTTCCGGTTGTAATACCTAAGGGAAGAGAAACAGCAGCAAGTACTATAATTGTTTGCCATCCCCAAAAGTGAATTTGGCTTAGGAGATCGCTGAACATTCTTGTTTTGCAGACTCTCTGGAGAGAATAATAAACACCGGCAAAGATAATATTGCCCACAAAAGCAAATATAACGGCGTTTGTGTGGAGCGGTCTTATTCTTCCGAAAGTTATGTATTGAAGTCCTAAATTTAGTTCCGGCATATATAATTGAATTGCCAGTATGAGACCGACAAGCATTCCTACAATACCGAATATTAGCGCTGCAATAGTGAATTGCTTGACGATCTGGTTGTCGTAACTGAATTTTTCGACTTGCATCAATTACTCCTGATTTTATGTAAAAAATTTTAAACGTGGAATACAAAAACCCAGAATGCAGAATTTTTATTTTTGATTCTGTTTGTCATTTTTTAATTCTTCGTTCTGTGTTCTGAGTTTGTCCGCCATCTTTTTGGCGGATTCCGCATTATTTTTTAAGTCTTCAAATAGTATTCTAACCGATGGAGTATATTTATCATCATACTGGCCAGTTCTAACCGCCCATATATATGCTATCAAGAATCCGCCGGCTACTAATAAACTTGCGATGATCAATATTAATATTACCGACATTAAATAAACCTCCTTTTCCTTGCAAAGAAATTAACTGATAAAGTTGTAAATAGAACGACAGTAATAGAACTGACCGGCATCAATATTGCCGCAATGATTGGTGATAATGTGCCGCTAACGGCGTAATATAAACCAATCAAATTGTAAATTGAAGAAAGAATAAAACTGGTTATAATTATACTTTTACTTTTTTTTGCAAACTTGATAAAATCGCTTAGTCTTGAAAAAGAATTTGAATCTAAGATGCCATCGCAAGCCGGGGAAAAATTATTAACATCATCAGAGATCGAAATTCCGATATCGCTCTGTTTCAACGCACCAGCGTCATTCAAGCCATCACCAATCATCAATACTTTTTTCCCATTTTGCTGAAGTGATGTAATGTAATTTAATTTATCAAATGGCGATTGATTAAAGAGCATTTCTTTATTGCTGCCAAAAAATTCTTGAAGTCTATTTCTCTCGCTTTCGTTATCCCCGGAAAGAATTGAAATCTTATTATTCTCTCCAAGTTCAGAAATTATTTCCATTAATCCGCTGCGGTATTTATTTGAGATGTTGAAATAACCTCTAACTTTTCTATTGATAGAAACATAAACTTTAGTTGATTGTTCTTTATCATCAATATTTTTTTCGCTTACAAAACTTTTTGCACCTATTTTTATTTCGAACCCGTTTATAACAGCTGTAATACCTTTTCCAGGTTCTTCATCAAAGTAATCAGTCGGCAGCAATTTTTCGTTTACCAATAAATTGTAAATAGCGAGACTTAATGGATGCGATGAATTACGTACTGTAGATTTGATCAGTGATCCTTCATTATCAGTTAGAACCTCGCCAACAAATTTTACTTCTGAAGCACCGTTCTCTGTTATGGTACCGGTTTTATCCAATACGATGGCATCAACAGCAGCTAATTTTTCGATTGCATAAGTATTTTTCAAATAGAATTTATTTTTACCAAAGATTCTTAAAGTATTGCCCATTGTGAAAGGTGTAGAAAGAGCTAATGCACACGGGCATGCGATGATTAACACAGCAGTAAAGGCGTTAAATGCAAGTAGGGGATTTACAAAATACCAATAGATGGCAGCGGTTAAACCGATTAGTAAAATAGCAATTGTAAAATGTTTACTTATAGAATTAGCAAATGAAACAATCTTTGGTTCATCATCTTTGATGAATGCTTTACTGTTCCAAAGCTGTGTTAAATAGCTTTGCGAGACCTCCTTGATTGTTTCTAATTCGATTGCACTGCCCATCTGTCTGCCGCCGGCAAAAATTGTTTCCCCGTTTACCTTTGTTGTAGGAATCGATTCTCCGGTTACAAAACTGTAATCAATGTTTGCTTTCCCTTTAATCAATACAGAATCAGTCGGAATTAATTCATTATTCCTGATTACAATTCTGTTTCCAACACCAAGTTTTTCTATTGGAATGGTTGTTTCCGTTTTATCTTTTTTAATCGTAACAGAAATTGGAAAATATGATTTATAATTTCTCTCAAAGTTCAGTGTATCATACGTTTTGTTCTGGAATAATTTACCGATGAGCAGAAAGAAAATTAAACCGGCAAGTGTATCGAGGTATCCGGCACCATTCATAAAAATTATTTCGTATAAACTTCTTATGAAAAGAATCAAGATACCAAGGGCAAGCGGCACATCAATATTGATGATTTTTTTCTTTAATCCCTTCCACGATGAAACAAAGTAATCCGAACTGCTGAAGAAAAAAACCGGCAATGAAAGCAGAATATTTATGTAAGCAAAAATTCTTTTCAGTTCGGGAAATTCGTTTGTTCCCAGGGAGAGATATTCTGGAAAACTTAGAAGCATAATGTTTCCGAAAGCAAATCCCGCTATGCCGATTTTGTAATAAAGTTTTTTATAATCCGATTTTTTTATTGTTGTTGTGTTATCAAAGTTCAGCTGCGGCTCGTAACCGATCGAATCTAATAATTCAACTATCTCGTTCAAATTTGTGTTTTTACTGCTAAAGTTTATGAAGATTTTTTTCTGTAAGAAGTTAACTTGTGAATTGATGATACCGGGATTCAGCTTGTAAAGATTTTCCAATATCCAGATACAAGAGCTGCAGTGCATCTGTGGAATATTAAACGTTACTTTTGAAATTTTTCCATCGGAAAATTCAATCAGTTTTTTAACCAGATCTTCATCAAGAAGAAAATCGTAATTTCTTTTAGTTTGTTTCTTTTGTGTTATACCGGGATTTTTATCGATGGAGTAATAATCGCAGAGGTTGTTTTGTTCGAGTATTTCATAAACGGTTTTACAGCCGTTGCAGCAGAATATCTTTTCATTTACATGAATTGAATCATCGGGACACTCATCACCGCAATGGTAACAAATCAGTTGTGTCTTTACCTTAGTATCTTGTAATTCGATCCTTTCCAAATGTTTCTGTTAAAAGTGAGATGAAATGTTGGCTGCTTAAAAACCCGACACAAAATAAAAAATTTTGGATGCTTTGTCTAATATTAGTTTATTATTTGGGATTTGAGGATGCTAAGGTTAATTTTGTATCCAAAAAAAGAGGGAAGTTTATGTTAACATTGAAAAATAAAATTGTCTTCATAACCGGTACAACTTCAGGTATTGGTAAATCTTGTGCTTATGCATTTGCTAAAGAAGGGGCAAATCTTATTATCAATGCACGAAGGATCGGTTTGTTAAATGAGATTGCAAATGATATTCGAAATAAATTCAATGTGAAAGTATTTGCTTATGAACTTGATGTTAGAAATAAAAAAGCTGTACTTGATTCCATCGATAATTTACCGGAAGAGTGGAATAGTATTGATATACTTATCAACAATGCCGGACTTGCTAAAGGATTGAACAAATTTTACGAAGATAATCCCGATGATTGGAATGAAATGATCGATACAAATGTGAAAGGTTTATTATATGTAACACACGCTATACTCCCCGGAATGATCAGAAGAAATTTCGGACATATTATTAATATTGGTTCCATTGCTGGTCATGATGCATATCCCAAAGGAGCGGTTTACTGTGCAACAAAACATGCTGTGGATGCTATCACAAAATCTGTTAGGATGGATACGATCGATAAAAATATTCTTGTAAGCACAATCGACCCCGGTTTGGTAGAGACTAATTTCAGTAATATTCGATTTTACGGTGATAAAGAAAAAGCTAAAAATGTTTATAAGGGATTAACGCCATTAACCGGTGATGATATTGCAGATGCAGTTATTTACTGTGCAACAAGACCGCCCCATGTTAACATTGCAGAGATTACACTTCTAGCCGCACGGCAAGCATCTGCCACAGTAGTTCATAGAGAATGATAAGTTGATAATAGGATATGATAAAGAGTTTAACGAAAATTTAACGTTACTTCGACAAATTTTTTCCGTAAATTTACATCAGAAGATATTCAATTTTAGTCTTCGTGATTATTAACATGTCAATATAGGAGGTGCGCATGAACGTACAGCCTATAAATAACTCCCGTAACGATTCCCGATACAAAAATCTCGGCAGTAAATTTCAACATCCCATTGGTAACAATGTTCAAGAAGAAGGAAAAACTTTAGCTTTCATTTCTGATTTTACTTCGCCCGACGAAACGGTTAAAAAAGTTAGTCCTTCAAAAACTGATGTAGAGAAATCCAACACCCGTAGAAGACTTTCATCCACATCAGAAAACTGGATTGGATAAGTGAAAATTTTCATTTACTGCTGAATGAATTTTCTTTTTTAATCACACCTATTAATGGTGAAGAAATCTCTATTTACTTTTCAAACAACTCTAATTAGACATAAGAATAAAACATACTAACATCACCGGCACCTTCGCGTAAAATTTCAGGCTCATCATTACTTAAATCAATAATACTTGATGGATTACCTTCCAACGCACCGCTTGCAAGCATTAAATCTACATGCGGATTAAAAATAACTTTTATTTCTACCGGGTCGAAGAGGATTTCACCTTTTCTATTTGTTACCGATGTGCTTACAATAGGATTGCCTAATTCCTTTGCAAGCATCAATGCAATCGGGTGATCGGGGATCCTGATCCCTACAGTCTTTCTTTTTGTCCATAATTTTTTCGGTACTTCTTTAGCGGCCGGAAGAACAAATGTGTATGGACCGGGTAATAATTTTTTCATCGCTTTGTATGCATAGTCCGATACTTTTGCATACTTGGCAATATCTTTTAAATCCGGACAGATAAAACTGAAAAGTTTAGTACCGGATTCATGTTTTATATCGTAAATTTTTTGAAGAGCATCATGGTTAAAAATATCGCAGCCGATACCGTAAACTGTATCGGTGGGATAAATAATTACTCCGCCATTTCTTAAAACTTCTACAGCTTTATTGATAAAACGCATTTGTGGTGTAACGGGGTGAAGTTCATAGTATTCCATAACTTTCTCCTTCCTTAAATATTAGTAGATTGAGATGTTTATAGAAGTGCGGTCATTCAAACTATCGATTTGTCTATCTGAAATTTAAAACTTGTAAGCAAAATGTCAAATAAAAACTGTTAACTTTGTTGTAGAAAAATTTTTGATAATAGGTTTTTTTGATGAAAATAAGCAAAATTTCGAAACCGGTATGGGTTTTAGGGTTTATCAGCTTGTTTACAGATTTTGCAAGCGAGATGCTCTATCCAATAACTCCAATTTTTTTAACCGCTGTTCTCGGCTCTTCTATGACTGTTGTTGGTTTAATTGAGGGTATGGCGGAAGTTACAGCCGGATTCTTAAAAGGAATTTTTGGAACACTATCGGATAAACTTGGCAAGCGTTCAATTTTTGTTAAGATTGGTTACAGCTTATCAGGAATTGTAAAACCATTGCCGGGAATTTTTCCTCATCTCTGGGTCGTAATTTTTTCCAGGATATTTGATCGTGTCGGTAAGGGAATCCGTACTTCACCACGTGATGCTTTACTTGCCTGTTATTCGGATAATAATTCAGGAGCCGTATTTGGTTTCCACAGATCGATGGATACAATTGGTGCAGTGTTAGGTCCGTTGAGTGCCATTGTATTATTGAATTATTTCCCCGGTAATTATACCCTATTGTTTTTACTTGCTGCTGTTCCTTCTATCGCCGCCATATTTTTTACATCCTTAACAAAAGATAATCACAAACTTAACCTGAAACAGAACGAGAAAAATATAATTAAGAATTTTTGGAAACAGACTACTAAAGAATATAAAATACTTCTTACGCTTATCACGGCGTTTTCATTAGTTAACAGCAGTGATGTGTTTTTAATTTTACGTTCAAAAAACATAACTAATTCCGATACAACTTCAATACTTGGTTATGTTTTCTATAATATTATTTACGCAGTTTCATCATACCCGGTCGGAATCATTTCGGATAAAGTCGGCAAAAAGAAAATATTTGTTATTGGACTCCTGATTTTTTCAGTTGTTTATTTTTTGTTTGCGGTTAATACGGTGTCATGGATTATCTGGATCTGTTTTACATTTTACGGACTTTACGCTTCCTTCACAGAAGGAATTGCCAAAGCATGGGTTAGTGATATAACAGACAAAAAATATATCGGCTCGGCAATCGGGCTGCTTACTACTTGTTCAAGTTTAGCTGTTATGATTGGTTCTGTTTTAGCCGGAATTTTATGGGATCAGTTTGGGCCAACAGTTCCTTTTTTAGTTTCATCGGTAGTAAGTTGTATTATTGCAATTATTCTGTATTTAAATCGGTAATGTGAATTAATTGTTTCTTAAATAATTGCACGTAGACCCGCTTAGCTGAAGCTGAGCGAGACGAGTTTTTAAGATTACTTATGATTTATCATGATTTTTCATAATGATCATATTTTATCTGTGTTCTATTAAAGATGTGAAGTGTAGATCATCTTTTATTATCATACTCCAATTTGCTATTTTTGATTTCAGTATTGAAAAGATTAATGAGGATTAGGTTTCTTGAAAGAAAAATTAGCTGTGGTTGCTGTCAGCGGAGGAATGGATAGCTGCGTTACAACGGCTATAGCAGATCTTTCATACCGTTTGGCGCTTGTACATTTCAATTATGGCCAGAGAACCGAGGCACGCGAGCTGAAAGCTTTTCATGATATCGCTGATTACTATAAAGCTGAAAAAAGATTAGTAATTGATTTTTCACATTTTACTAAGATCGGCTCTTCATCACTTACAGACAGAAGTATAGAAATATCAAAAGCTGATCTTGATAATAAATCCGTACCTACTTCTTATGTCCCGTTCCGGAATGCAAATATTTTGAGTGCATGTACAAGTTATGCCGAAGCTATTGGTGCAGCAGCAATATTTATTGGTGCTGTTTATGAAGATGCAAGCGGTTACCCGGATTGTCGTCCTCAATTTTACGAGGTGTTTGAAAAGATGATTGATATCGGCACGAAACCTGAAACAAAAATAAAAATCGAGACGCCGATAATTTATTTATCTAAATCTGAAATAGTTAATGAAGGAATTGAACTAGGTGCGCCGCTCAATTTAACATGGTCTTGTTATCAATGTGAAGACGAAGCATGCGGAGTGTGTGATAGCTGCGCGTTTCGTCTGCGCGGTTTCCAGCAAGCCGGTGTAGAAGACCCGATTCCGTATAAAGTGAAACCGAAATATTTTTGAAATGCAATTGAGAACCTGACCGCCATCAGTTTGGCGGTTTGAGATTGTAGAATTGAGAATTTGCTTGCCGAAGACGAGTGAAGAATAATTAGATATTTTGAGGAGGAGATATGAAAAAATATGTTGTCTCTCTTGTTAGAGGTTATGTAGTTGCCATTTCGGCGAAAAGTGAACAAGAAGCAAAAAGATTTGCAGAATATTATATTGGTGGTGAAAGTGATTTATCTGATGAAAGAGAAAAGGAACGCTTTCAATTTAGAATTGAGCATATTGAAATGACAACTAATGACGCGATCGATATAGAAGAACATAAATAATTTTCACAAAAAATAATTGGGTTAATCATGTTCAGAGATGATCAAGCAACATCTATTATGATAGAACAATTTTTAGAGAGAGCAAGTTTAAGATGTAAAGATGTGAATCCAGTTAGGGTATTAAGGGCTAGAGTATTTCAAATTGGAGAAGCAAATGTTCTTATCAGAGCGGCTACTATGCTAAAAACTCAGAAATATTTTTTTGGAATTAATTATATAACTTTAGAAGAAATCGCAAATCTTGAAAATCCATACATTGCATTTATTTGTGGATCTATAGAAAATACGTTGATTATTCCAGCACAGCTTTTTTTTAGTTTTATCTCAGAACTTAGTCATGATAGAAATGGTGAATATAAAATTAACATTGATAAGGAATTGAATATTGTCTTAAGAGGCAGAAATAACAGATTAAAGTGTGTTGAATTTCATAATACTTGGGACGCATTTCTAAATCCACTCTTAGCAGAAAAACCTAAAATCACAGCTGAAGAAAGTATTCATGCTTTGTTACAAGGTCGTCTTATTGAAATTGGAAATATTAGAGGTTATAAAACATTTTGCCCTGATAAATCAAAAATCTTTAATAAAAAAAGGTTATCAGATTTTACTACAGTTGAGAATTGCCCTAGATTAGAGTTTGCTGAATATGATGTATTAAGGAAAATTGATGTTTTATGGTTTACAGAAAAACGTGATAATCTTATACCTGAGTATGCATTTGAAGTAGAATTATCTACTGGTACATGGTCTGGAGTTGGTCGTCTAGCTACATTAATTGATTATCGACATGTAAAAATGTATGTAATTTCCAACGATATTAAAAAATATAAACAAGTTATGCATTCATTTGCTGATTACAGCACAAGATACAATCATGTTTTAATTGATTCATTAGGAGAACTATATTCAGCGGAACTAAATCTTAAAAAGCTTAGATATGATATTGGGATTTAATTCTAAATTATATATAGATAGATCAGTTACATCAGTTAAGCAGTGTGTATTATCATCAAATAATATTTTGAGTTTTGATTATGACAGCCAAAACCAAACTCCTCGTAACTTTTCCCAATCCTAATCCGGAGAGGGATTATACAATCATCCACACGGCGCCGGAGTTCACATCGCTCTGCCCGGTTACCGGTCAACCAGATTTTGCAACGATAATTCTTGAATACATTCCCGATAAAATTTGTGTTGAGTTGAAGAGTTACAAATTCTATTTGCAGTCATTCCGCAATGATGGAATTTATTTCGAAGCAGTAACAAACAGAATATTGAATGACCTTGTAAAAGTTTGCAAACCTCGTTACATGAAGATAACCGCTAAGTTCAACACACGCGGCGGTATTCATTCCGAAATTATCGCCGAACAGAGAAGAAAGAAACTCAAGAAAAAATTCGTTTGACCGCTCATTATACTTACCGATTAAATAATTAACACGATTAAATTTAATTTGGAGATAAAATGAGCAAAAAAAATATTAAACACAGCTGGGCTGAACCATACAAAATTAAAATGGTAGAGCCTATCAAAATGACTACACGTGAGTTCCGTGAGAAAGCTGCAAAAGAAGCCGGGTACAATACATTCTTATTAAAATCAGAAGATGTTTACATTGACCTATTGACAGACAGCGGTACAAATGCAATGAGTGATTACCAATGGGCTGGCTTAATGCTTGGTGACGAAGCTTATGCCGGAAGCAGAAACTTCTATTACTTGTGGGATAACGTAAAAAAATATTACGGCATGCCGTACTTTGTTCCTACGCATCAAGGACGTGCCGCCGAACATATGATCTCAAAAATTATGATCAAACCGGGCGACTATATTCCGGGCAATATGTATTTCACTACCACACGTGTTCACCAGGAATTAGCCGGCGGAACTTTTGTTGATGTAATTATAGATGAAGCGCACGATGCACAGAATGAACATCCCTTCAAAGGAAATATTGATCCGCAGAAACTTGAAGACTTGATCAAAAAAGTTGGACCAGAAAAGATTCCGTATGTAAGCATGGCTGGACCGGTTAATATGGCCGGCGGTCAACCATTCTCGATGGAAAACTTAAAAACTATTTACAAGCTTACTCAAAAGTATGGTGTTAAACTTTGGTTCGATGCAACACGTGCAACAGAGAATGCATACTTTATTCAGCAGAAAGAAAAAGGTTATTCAAATAAAACCGTTGCACAAATTCTTAAAGAAATATGTTCTTATTTTGATGGTATATGGGTAAGTGCTAAGAAAGATTTGTTGGTAAACATCGGTGGATTTCTTGCAACACGTAATAAAAAAGTCTATGAAGAAGCACGCAACATGGTAGTTATTTACGAAGGACTTCATAGTTACGGCGGTTTGGCCGGACGTGATATGGAAGCAATGGCACGCGGCATAGAAGAAATGGTTAAACCTGAAAATATCAGTATGCGTGTTAGACAAGTTGAGTATTGCGGCGTTCAGCTTGAAAAATATAATATACCTCTCGTTAAGCCGTATGGCGGTCATGCAATATTTCTTGATGCCAAAAGATTTTTACAGCACATGAAACAAGATTTATTCCCGGCTCAATCGCTAGCAGCTGAAATTTATATTGATAGCGGTGTACGCGGAATGGAAAGAGGGTTGGTTTCTTCCGGGCGTGATCCTAAAACCGGTAAGCAACGTTATCCAAAACTCGAACTTGTACGCTTAACTTTCCCGAGACGCGTTTATACTCAATCCCACATTGATGTTATGGTTGAATCGATTGCCGAAGTTTATGAACACCGGAAAAAAATAAAAGGATTGAAAATGGTCTATGAACCGAAGTATTTGAGATTTTTCCAGGCAAGATTTGTTAAATTGTAATTGAAATAATGATATTATTCTTATTACAGACTTTACGACCTCACCCTATATCCCTCTCCTAATATAGGAGAGGGACTTTTAAACCTTATGGTACTGTCCCTTCTCTTTTTAAGAGAAGGGGAGGGGATGAGTTCAGATATATAAACACAATTTTTACAAATGTTTTGAAAGTTGTTGCAATTACTAATGTGAACAGATTTTACTACAGCATTTTTTTTAATTTCTTATGATAAACAGCGCATTAAAATTAAAAGAAAAATTTTACGAAGACCGTGATAGAGTCTTTTACGATGAAGAACTTTTAAAAGATCCGTTCAAATTCTGTATAACATTTTCACTGCTTGTAGAAGAGTATATCGTAAAATCGCTAAAAGAGATAAAACTTAGTTGCGCTATTGCATCGGTAGGTAGTTTCAGCCGGCGAGAACTCTCGCCTTATTCCGATATTGATATAATGTTCATATTTGATAAAGTTGACGGAAATGAAAAACTGATAAAAGATGCTGTTACAAGATTGTGGGATTCGGGTATTGAAGCATCTCATACTGTACGTGAGTATTCCGATATTAAAAAATTTCTAAAAGAAGACCTTCACGCTTTTACACAATTCTTTGAAACGCGATTCATTCTTGGCAACGCAAAAATTTATAACGAATGGCATAAAAAAGTTTTTGAGCCATTGAAGAATTCACAGAAGAAACAACTTATATATGAATTTTTTGAAGACATAAAACTGCGTTATCAAAAGTTTGGTGACTCGGCAAAAGTTTTGGAACCGAATGTAAAATACACTGCCGGCGGCTTACGGGATCTGCAAGTTGTAGAATGGATGTATTCGTTGAAAAATAATTTTGTGCTTACTTCCCAGGAAGAAATAACCCAGACAGAACATTTCCTGAATACGATAAAAGAAAATAAAATTTTAATTCCACGAGCGGTAACTCGGCTTAAAGAAAGTTATAAAACAGTACTTAATACAAGGAACAATCTTCATATACTATCTAAACATAAGAACGACCGGCTGGAATTTATTTACCAGGAAAAGATTGCACAAGTTTTAGGCTACACTACTGATAATTGGCATGCTTACATGAAAAAATATTTTGAAGCTGCGAATGTAATCAAAAGATTTTCCCGAACAATGATGAAGCGCTTCGAAGAAGAAATTTCAACTCCAATTTCCGATTATCTTTCGATCCAGCTTGATGAAGATTACAGTTTGAAGAACGGTGTCATTTCAATTGCTTCAAATGCAAAGATGAATCTTTCTACAATACTGCGCGCATTTTATTACCGCGGTTTGCATGATGCACGTTTTGATGAGAATTTACGTTCGCAAATAATCGAATCGGTGTTTGATCATGAAGAATCTAAAAATGTAGAACAGATGTCATCAGTATTTTTTAGAGAAATTCTGAAACTGCCTAAGAATGTTGGTAAAACTTTGGAGATGACGAATGAACTTGGTGTGCTTGCTACTTTTCTTCCCGAGTTTAAAGAACTTGTCGGATTTTTCCAGCCGGGCGTGTATCATTGTTACACTGCCGATGAACATACTTTGATTGCACTTAACAATCTTGAGGGATTAGGAGTGCAGAACAATATGATGGGTAAATTATTCTACGGCATACAGCGGAAAGACCTATTATATCTCTCGGTTGTTTTCCATGATATTGCAAAACCAATTAGTGTTTCCGGCCACGAAATTATTGGTGCAGAAATAGCTAATTCGGTTATGGAACGTCTTGGATTCGATCAGAAAGAGATCCAGGTCGTACAATTTTTAGTCCGGCATCATTTAACTATGGAACAAGTTGCCTTCCGGAGAAATTTGAATGACCCGACAACATTGAACAACTTTGCAATTCTTTTCCCGAATACGGATTGGCTCGATATGCTTTACTTGCTTACTTACGCTGATCTTTCGGCTGTATCGCAAGTGGTGTGGACGCAGTGGAAGAGCGATCTGCTTTATGAATTGTACCGTAAAACGAAAACTATGCTTGATGATCGAATCAGCGGACAAGAACTGTTATCGTTTACCATTCAGGAATTGATCAGCAAGTCGGATCGATTTGATGATTCATTTAAAGACCATATTGAATCGATTGATGATCTTGGTTACTTGCAGCATTTCAGTCAGGAAGAAATTAACCAGCATATTGAAGAGATCGAAAAAGGTTCTCATGTTTCGGTATTTATAAAAGAGTTAGGCGGATTCACATCGGTAACTGTAATCACACGCGATTCCGATGCGTTGTTATCCCGGTTATGCGGTGCACTTTCGATTAATGATTTGAATATTCATGATGCAAAAATATTTACGCGCAAAGACGCTATTGTAATCGATACTTTTAATGTTACGGATTTCAGGTCAAACGGACTGGTTGATAAATCCCGTTACGAAAAAATTATACATGATTTGAACTTGACCGTTGAAAACCAGCTCCAGATAACAAAAGAATTCAGCAGAATAAAATCGAAATGGTGGCGGCTCGAAAACAAAATTTTCAAGCGCAAGGGAAGAATTAAAATTGCATTTGAGAAACACGATAAGTACACAATTATTGATGTTTATTCACCCGATCGGTTAGGATTGCTTTACCAGGTCACCAAAAAGATGAATGAACTTGGTCTATCAATATACTTTGCTAAAATTGCTACACAAGGCGATGACGTGGTTGATGCGTTTTATATTCTGGACCGCAATAGAAAAAAAGTTTCTAAAGAGAATTACGAGCTGATCACTTTTGAACTAACAGAATCAATTAAAGAAATGTTATAGGTGTTAAATTGAATTTTATGGATCGAACAAACCCGATCGGATTTTTTGATTCCGGCATTGGCGGATTGACTGTTGTTAAAGCTGTATCACGATTACTCCCAAATGAGAACATTGTTTATTTCGGCGATACTGCACGTGTGCCCTATGGTTCTAAATCGAACGACACGGTAGTTGAATACACTTTGCAAGCTGCAAACTTTTTATTAAGAAAAAATATTAAACTCCTTGTTGTTGCTTGCAACACCGCCTCATCGGCAGCTTTAAAGGATTTGAGAAGATTTTTAACAATACCGGTTATTGGAATGATTGAGCCCGGTGCTAAAATGGCTTTACGGGAATCTAAATATGGTAAGATTGGAGTGATTGGGACACGTTCCACAATTAACAATAAAGCTTACTCGAACGAATTAAAAAGATTGAATCCAAAACTGAAAGTGCACGAAAAAGCATGTCCTTTATTTGTACCGCTTGCTGAAGAGGGCTGGCTCGATCATAAAGCAACCGAACTTGTTGCAAGAGAATATTTGAATGAGATGAAAGAAAAAGATATTGATACTTTAGTCTTAGCTTGTACACATTACCCGATACTATCCGATGTAATTCAAAAGGTGATTGGTAAAAAAGTAAAATTGGTAGATTCAGGTACACCGGCTGCACAAATAGTCGAGGAATATTTGAATGGAAGAGGATTAAGAAATATTTCCAATCAACTTGGCAGACATGAATTTTATGTAAGTGATATCCCGACAAAGTTTCAGGAGATAGCAGAAAGATTTCTCGGCAGAAAAGTAACCCACCTCCACAAAGTAGAA
>DYJK01000012.1:34359-48676 GCA_020723165.1 Melioribacter roseus
AGAAATTCATGAAATGACTTTAACAAAATTATCTAGATTCGAGATGTATGAAGTTGGAAGCCAGATCAGAAGATCGAGCAAGTCAGTAAAATCTAATATTGTTGAAGGATATGGCAGAAGATATTATAAATAAGAATTTATTCATCATTTAATTATTGCTCTTGCTTCTAATGATGAAACAACCGATCATTTAGAAACATTATTTGAAACTAGATCATTGGCAGATGAAATAGTTTATAAAAATCTGCATGATAAACTTGAAACACTTGGGAAAAAATTAAGTTCATTTATTCAATCTGTTGAAAAAGAACACATCAGCCCGAGATAATCTACCATCGAAGATCATTTTTCCAGCATCCAGTAGCAAAAATCTAGTATCCAGAATCAAGTTTGTACATATAGATTCCAGAGATCGTTTTTGCATCAACAATTTCACCGCTTTTAATTTTTTTATCAATCTCATCCAAACTTAATTCAAAAATTTCCATTCCTTCTTCACCTTCTTCGCGTGCATGGTTACCGGCGGTTAAATCTTTGGCTAAGTAAATATGTAGAACTTCATCACAGAATCCGGGAGTGGTAAATATTTTCCCAAGTTTAGAAATGTTTTTTGATGTATAACCGGTTTCCTCTGTTAGTTCACGCGTAGCACAATCGAGGGGATCTTCTCCTTTTTCTAATTTGCCGGCTGGTAATTCTAGAACAACCTTATTATGCGGATAGCGGTATTGGCTTATTAAAATTATTTTCCCATCATCTTTAACCGGAACAACAACAGCACCGCCCGGGTGAACAGCAACTTGCCTGAAACTTTTGTTTTGGCTGCCATTGTATTCAATTTCATCTACTTTAACATCGAATACTTTTCCATGAAAGATTGTTTCCGACTTTATCACTGAGAAATTCATTATTAATCCTAATTTATTTGTTGTAAATATACAGCTATACAAGTTAAGTTGAATTGTAGATAGGAATTATTTAGATTGCTTTCATTACAACCAGCAAAAGAAAGGATTATTTTATGAAAAAAAATAATCTCGCATTTTCGACTAAGAATGTAAAAGTCCGGCAGCTAACTTTCGATGATTATACAGAAGTTACTGCATTACAAATAAAATGTTTTCCCGGCATGCCGGTTTGGTCAGAAGAACAATTTAAAAGTCAGATTGCAATTTTCCCGGAAGGACAATTAGGAGTAGAATACAACGGAAAAATTGTTGCATCATCAAGCAGTTTGATTTTAAATTTTGCTCTTTACTCGGGATGGCACAGCTGGCGCGAAATTGCCGATCATGGTTTTATTAAAAATCACGATCTTAACGGAAATACTCTCTATGGAATTGAGATAATGGTTGACCCTAAGTATAGGGGATATAAGCTGGCAAGAAGATTATACGAGGCGAGAAAAGACCTATGTAAAAAAAATAATCTAATGAGAATTATTATTGGCGGCAGAATTCCCGGCTATGGTAAGTATGCTGACAAGTTGAGCGCCAGGGAATACGTTGATAAAGTTATGAATAAAACTTTATACGACCCGGTACTTACTACACAAATTTCAAATGGGTTTATACTCAAAAGATTAATACCAAACTATCTTACATCGGATGAAGATTCTAAAGGTTATGCAACATTTTTAGAATGGACAAATCTTGATTATGTACCGGATACTTCGCTTATCTTTGTCCCAACATTACCGGTTAGGGTGTGTGCTGTGCAATATCAAATGCGGCCAATAAAAAGTTTTGAAGCATTTGAGCAGCAGTGTGAATATTTTATAGATGTAGCTTCCGATTATAAATCCGACTTTATTGTTTTCCCCGAAATATTTACATCACAACTGCTTTCATTTCTTCCAACTATGCGTCCGGGTTTAGCTGTACGAAAACTTGCCGAGTTCACACCAAACTATATGGATGCTTTTTCAAATCTTGCCATCAAGTATAATATTAATATAATAGCCGGTTCGCATTTTACATTCGAAGATAATCATCTCTATAATGTTGCATATTTATTTCATCGAAGCGGAAAAGTAGATAAGCAGTATAAATTGCATATTACTCCGAACGAAAAAAAATGGTGGGGTGTAGAACCCGGTAACGAACTAAATGTTTTTGATACTGATAGAGGTAAAATTGCTATACTAATTTGTTATGATATCGAATTCCCGGAACTCTCGCGCATAGTAGCTGAAAAAGGTGCACAAATGATTTTTATCCCTTTCTGTACAGATGAGAGATATGCATATTTAAGAGTTCGTTATTGTGCTCAAGCCAGGTGCATTGAAAATCATATTTATACAATCATTGCGGGTTCAGTTGGTAATTTACCTTTTGTAGAAAATCTAGATATTCAATATGCACAGTCCGCAATATTTACTCCATCCGATATACCTTTTACGAGAGATGCCATACTTGCCGAAGCAACACCGAATGTAGAAATGGTTATTATTGATGAAATTGATCTTGAACTTTTAAAAGAACATAAAAAATCGGGCAGCGTACTAAACTGGAAAGATAGGAGATTGGATCTCTATACAATTAAATTCAAGCAGTAAAGAATTCCTATTACTCTATTATTATTCTTTTCATGTTAAATATTATTTACTAACATAAACGAAAGGGTAAATTTATGTACTTAATAAGAGATGTTTTCCGGGCAAAACCCGGCAAGGCAAAAAATCTTGTTAATGCATTTAAGCAAGCCGCTCCATTCATGGAAGCCGAGGGTTTTTCAAATATAAAAATTATGACTGATACAGTAGCAAATTACTGGACGGTCGTTCTTCAAACTGAGTGCGAAAGTCTTGATATTTATGAAAAAAACGCGCGCGGTTTTTCATCCAAACCTCAAGTTGCAGAAATTATGAAAGGTTATATGGATAATGTGGAAGGAGGGCATAGAGAAATTTTTAAAATAGAGTAATATTCTAATACCGAGGTTGTATCAAAAGTAAAATTTTTTAAAGAATAGCACACGGATAAAATCTGATTAAAACGGATTCACGCAGATTTTTTATTTGAATAATTACTTCTGAGACAACCTCGGTCAACTTATAAAAATTTTTTTAACAAACACTGATGAATTAATAGAACTAGTGACATGAAAATGGGCGGCACAAATAAAAATATCTATTCCGGTATCTCGATGGATGAAAGACTATTCGAAGCTTTCAGAGATGCTGCTAAAACAAGAAGATTTAAAAAAAATGAAATAATTACCGAACAGAATAAGGTAGAAAAGTATCTTTCGTACATAGAGGATGGCTCTACTGCAATTATTTATACAAACGAACACGGCAAAAAAATTTGTTTTGATCTTAATTATGAAGGAGAATATGTAAGTTCATATGCTTCCTTTGTAACAAAAACTCCTTCGATGCACTATGTAATCGCACTTGAAAATACACTTTTATTTTCTATTGATTCTGATTCTTTAACGAATCTTTATAAGACAAGTAGAGCATTCGAAAGAATGGGAAGACTCGCAATTGAGTCTGTCCTATTGTACAAAGAAACCCGGCTCCTTTCGGTTTTAACTAAATCTGCTGAGGAAAGATATTTGGAACTGATGTACAAAGCCCCGGATATTTTGAAACGAACACCGCAAAAATATATTGCTTCTTATCTTGGTATCACACCCGAATCGTTAAGCCGGATAAGAAAAAAGCTATCTTCTTGATTTCTTAACATAGATCAATTTTCTTCGCATTCAACCTCTATAATTTTGATAGAAAAACATCAGGATGCATTTCTTAGAGATGATTCTGAAAACATTTTTCTATTTGAATTTAGGAGGACAATATGGCAACAGCATTAATAACAGGCGCTTCCGGCGGAATTGGGCTGGAGCTTGCAAACTTATTTGCCCGGCAAAAAATGAACCTTGTTCTAGTAGCCCGTAATGAAAAAAAACTCACGGAGATTGCTGAAAAATTTATTAGGTTGGGGATTCAAGTTACAATTTATCCAAAAGATCTAAGTGTATTGGAGAATGCTGAAGAAATCTATAATGATCTTAAATATAAAAATGTGACTATTGATTATTTGGTAAACAATGCTGGTTTTGGTTTGCATGGAAGTTTAACGGAAACATTGTGGCAGCGTGAATTGGAAATGATTAACCTTAACATGATAACGCTGACTTACTTAACAAAAATGTTTGCTGCTGATATGAAACACAAAGGTTCCGGTACTATTCTTAACGTTGCATCAACAGCTTCTTTCCAGCCGGGACCATTTATGGCTGTTTACTGTGCTACAAAAGCATATGTGTTGAGTTTATCCGAAGCACTCAATGCTGAATTAGAAGGTTCGGGTGTGGTAGTTTCTACATTGTGTCCGGGTGTAACAGACACTGGTTTTCATTCCATAGCTAATACATCAAGAACAACTTTACTGAAAAAGTCGAAGCATGCCTCTGCAAAAGAAGTTGCAGAATACGGTTATAAAATGATAATGAAACGAAAAAGCGTTGGCATTTATGGATTTCTAAATCGTGCAATGGCTTTTTCAATACGTTTTACACCGCGAAAAGGCGTAGTTGGCATTGCAAAATTATTAATGAAACCCGTTGAGTGAACTAGAATGTAAGATGTTCAGTTAAAAAAACACGCGACAAAAGAAATAGACAATACCGCTGTATTTATACCCTCTATTATAAGTCTATATGAAATTATATTAATGTATTCGAACTCATCCCCTGACCCTACTCTTAAAAAGAGAAGGGGCTGTTTTAAAAAGTCCCTCTCTTAGTTAAAGAGAGGGATTTAGCCCGCCCGACTTCGTCGTTCGAGACGGGGGTGAGTTCGTTTATTTGTTACAGATTTTCAAATAGTCTTTTAACCACCTTTTTAGATTCCATCCGGACGATTTCCTATTTTTACCTTGTTGAATAATATTTTGTACTCTTTGTAAAATGTATTTCACTTATTAGTACAAAAATTAGCTTAGCACACAGAAAAAAAGAGTAAGCCATGAAAAAAATTATATCACTTTTGTTTTTAATTATGTTTACAAAAACTTTTGCCCAGGAGTATCTTCAGAAATATTATCCGGAAACCGATCCGCTCGTTATTAAGCAATTAGAAAAATGGCAAGATATTAAGTTCGGCTTACTGGTGCATTGGGGACCTTATTCTCAATGGGGTGTTGTCGAATCGTGGTCGATCTGTTCGGAAGATGAGGGATGGGAAAGAAGGAAGATTGATAATTACGTTGAATACAAGAAACAATACGAAGATTTAAAGAAAACATTTAACCCGGTAAAATTTAATCCTGATAAATGGGCAGCCGTAGCTAAAGAAGCCGGGATGAGATACGTGGTATTTACAACAAAACATCACGATGGCTTTTGCATGTTCGATACAAAACAAACCGATTACAAAATCACTGATAAAGAAACTCCATTCAGTAGTAATCCTAAAGCAAATGTGACAAAAGAAATTTTTGAGGCGTTCCGCAGACAAGGATTTATGATAGGCGCATATTTTTCGAAACCGGATTGGCATAACGAAAATTATTGGTGGCCTAATTTTGCAACTCCAGACCGGAATGTGAATTATAACATTCCAACTTACCCGGAACGATGGGAAAAATTTGTAGACTTTACTCACAACCAAATTTTAGAATTGATGACCGATTACGGAAGGATCGATATTCTTTGGCTCGATGGCGGCTGGGTGCGTATTAAAACCGATGAAGAAGTTAAAGAGCAAATGTTGGGTGTTAAGTATGCAACACGTCCTCAGAGCCAGGATATAGATATGCCGGGGCTTGTTGAAAAAGCAAGGAAGATACAACCCGGATTGATTGTGGTGGACCGCGCTGTTGAGGGACCATACCAAAATTATCTTACGCCTGAAAATCAAATACCGGGAAAACTGCTTCCTTATCCATGGGAATCTTGTATTATAATGGGCGGCGGCTGGAGTTATACCTTCGATGCTAAATATAAAAGTGTGCATGAACTAATAAATATGCTTGTAGATATTGTTTCCAAGGGTGGAAACCTTTTACTCAATATTGCACCATCACCGGAAGGAACCTGGGATGACGAAGCTTACGAACGGCTAAATGGGATTGGTGAATGGATGAAAATTAACGGCGAAGCAATTTATAATTCACGTCCGCTTGTACCATACCGCCGTGAAAAGGTTTGCTTCACCCAATTGAAAGATGGAACTGTTTATGCAATTTACCTCGCAGACGAAAATGAAAGAAACATGCCGGCTGAGATTAAAATTCCATTATCAGTAGCTCAAGATAAATCTAATTTCACATTGTTAGGTCCAAACGAAAAACTATCTGTTGGAAAAATCGCCGATGATTTAATTATCAATATTCCGAAGGCATTACAGAAAAACCCACCTTGTAGTATTGCCTGGGTAATAAAGATAAAATGAAGTACAGAGTTTCCTACTCCGGCATAAAATGATTATACAAAGTATAGGAAATATCAGATCGTATTATTTTTTTGAATTGTATAAGATCAAGTTTTTCTTTTTAATAGAATATCGATTTACGTTCATATAGTCTAAAGGATTTTATATTTTTGTTTGCGCCTATTTGCGGAGCTATTTGAAAATGATTTATAAGCAGAAAAAAACAATTCATATCGTTCTTGTTTTTTTTATTATCTCACTAATATTTTTAGTTATCAGCTCATTTATTAAGATTCCCTATAGAATAAAAACATACTCGGAAGTTTTCCCGAAAGAAAAATGGTTGTTAACACGCGGTAATGGTGGTGAGCTGATTTCTAATGTTTTCGATTATACAAAAGGTTATACAACTGAATATAATTTATCCCAATTCGAACGAGGAGAGTTTATATCTCTTAATCTTAACAAATTTCTTAAGAACAGAAAAGAATTATCCAAAGGCGATACCATCGCTGTATTGCAATCGAGTAATATTCAAGATCGATTGATTTCGGCTGAAGGAGAACTTGATGTTGCGATTGCTAATTTGAAATCACAAAGCAGCGGTCAAAAAGAAGAACTTATTAATGAAGCCGAAAATAGAATCAAATACACCAATGAAAAACTTGCAGAACAAAAAGTTTTGTTTGATAGAGCAAAACAACTTTTGGATAAAGGAATAATTTCTCAGCAAGAATATGAATTGCAAAAATGGACTTTTGATTTACTGGGGATAGAAAAGAAAATCTTTGCTGCACAGCTTGAAAATATCAAGTCCGGCGTTAAACCTGAAGATATAAAATTATTAGAATCGCAGATAGCAGCTATTAAAAACAAATTAGGGTTTCTGAAAAATTGGGAATCAAATTTAATAATTGTTTCCCCGATCGATGGAAGGATTACGTCCTCACTTTCTCCCGATACATTGTTAAATGCAATCAATACAAATAAATTTGTTCTCCATTCACCGGTAAAGATTTATGATTTATCCGAGTTCTCAGAAGGCAAAAATCTTAAATTATCGTTTGTGAACATTGATGGAAATTTTTCGGGACAGATTCTAAACATTAACCGGGAAGTTGAAATTGTCAGCGGTGAGCAAGTTGTATTCGTATCAATCTTACTGGATAATCAACCAAAAGAGCTTCTGCCCGGCTTGATTATCGAAAGCTCGTTGATACTTAACGATGTAACACTATTTGATTATTTAGTTAGACTAATCACTAATTAACTATGGCAAGATTAGAGTATAAATATTACATACCTTTTCAATATTTGGATAAATTAAGAAACGATCTATTACCGTATCTGGTACATGATTATTACACCAACCAAATGCATAAAAAAGAATATACAGTTAGAAGTATTTACTTAGATACTCATCAACTATTAACATATAACCAAAAACTTGCCGGTATCAAAGAACGAAATAAATATAGAATCCGCGGATATAATGATCAAAAGGATGATTCAATTGTATATTTAGAGATTAAGAGAAAAGATGTTGAACATGTTTCAAAGGATAGGGCACCGATACTTTATAAAGACCTCGAATCATTTGTGAATACAAGAGATATAGATTTAATTATGAACTCATCTAACGATACTTTGAAAAGAAAAGTAAGTGCGCAAAATTTTTTGTATTATTTTCATTTGTACAATTTACAACCAACAGCAATAGTATCTTATGAAAGAGAAGCATTCGAATGTAAATTCGGTTCCGGGTTACGAATAACTCTTGATAAAAATGTAAGAACAAAAAAAACCGATTCATATAGGGGTTTGTATTCGGATGATAATATGATCTCTTCATTAAAAGATTATTTTGTTCTTGAAGTTAAATTTCATAAAGTTCTTCCTAGCTGGTTACCTTTAATAATGAGAAAATATAATATTGTGAGGGAATCTGTTCCCAAGTATGCTATGAGTATTGATACAGTTTACAATAACATAATTAATCATTTGAATTAAGGAAAATAAAGTGCTCGAAAATCTTCAATCGATAAACGTTTTTTCGCCGTCTATTTCAGAGATTATTGTTAATGTATTAGTCAGCTTTGTTTGCAGTTTTGTTATATCACTTATTTATAGGTTTACTTACCGCGGACCGGGATACTCTGAAAATTTTGTTAATTCGATCATATTTCTTTCGGTTATTACAGCATTAGTAATAATGGTAATAGGTAATAATCTTGCACGTGCATTCGGTTTGGTTGGTGCGTTATCTATTATAAGATTTAGAACGGCAATTAAGGATACTGTCGATATCGTTTACATATTTCTTGCATTAGCTCTTGGTATGGCTGGTGGCGTTGGTTATCATAAACTTGCAATTATTGGTACAGTGATAGTTGGATTGATTCTAATAATTTTTTCGAACACAAAATTTTCTTTTTTCCTAAGTAATCAATACATGTTGCAGTTCATCTATTCTAATGGCGAACCGGATATGAAATCAATTCTGGATATCCTGAAAAACTATTGCAAGAGTTACGAAGTAATAAATATCCGTTCAAATGAAATTGACAAATCGATAGAATGTTCATACTACCTACGGTTGAAAAAGAATCAGGATACTACACAGCTTATTCATACACTGCAAAATGTAAAAGGTATGAAGACAATCAACATATTTTTTGACCAACAAAATTCATAGATGACTCTTTCGTTCATAAAACTACCCATAATTACTTTTACATTCTTCATATTTATTACACTGATCATTTCATGTAATTCAAATACTGAATCAAAAGCGATTGAACCCAAAATTATTTTATTGACAACTTATCCTTTGGAAATTAAACAACCATCGGGCATCACATTTAATCATAATTACTCTATGTTCTGGATTATTGATGGTAACGAACAGAGAATTTACAAAGTAGATCTGAACGGAAATAAGTTATCCCGTTTAGCTTATAAAGGTGAAGATTTAGAAGGAATATTTTACAGCCGTAGCGATTCAACTTTATGGGTTGTTGAAGAGGAAACAAGGGAAGTAATTCATCTTGATTTAAATGGTTTTGTTATTTCGAGGCACAACACAAACATCAGCGGTACTACCAATAATGGTTTGGAAGGAATAGTTCTTGATGAGAGCAATAATATTTATGTTCTCAACGAAAAAGATCCTTCCCAAGTTATTGCTTTAGATGAGAATTTTAATATTTCTCACCAATTCGGTTTACCGTTCGCTGATGATCTTTCCGATATGGATTATAATCCCATCACAAAAAATTTCTTTATCGTGAGTGATGAATCTAAAGCAATTTATATCTGGAAACCGGGCGATGGTTTGCTGTCTCAATTTTCTTTACCGTTCACAAAGACGGAAGGTATAACAATCAATCCAACCGAAAACAAGATTGTGATTGTTAATGATTCGCTTGATACCATGTATGAGTACGAACTGATAACGAATGCGGAATGAGATTTTAAAATTTAATATTCTCTGCACCTCCACAACACCATCGCATCAAATTAATAAATGCTGAAAGCACTGCGAAGGTGCAGAGTAAAATATTAACCTATCAAGACCAAAGCCATCCAAAAACACCGGCTGTAAATAATGCGTATATCAATCCATCTATTGTGGCTTTAAGAGTTGTAATCCAGGAGCGACCGTACCATATTGATATCTGCCATAATGCTAATGAATATCCTATAAATGATGTAACACCTACAAAACGGAAAACTTGTAAGTAAGTAGCTTCCGGAGGTAAAGCACGTCCGGCAACGTATGCTGCAAAAAAACTAACAACAAGAGAATAGATAAACCAAAGGAATAAACTTTTTCCCATCGTCACCGGTCCATTTGGTAAAACAGTAACAACCATAACCGGACCTTTTTTAGTTTTTTCTGCAAACTCAGGTGATTTCATTTCTTCCATACTTGATGCACGCGGAACCATATAATCACCCGGCGGAATATTTAATGGACGGAGTGCATCCAACACTTTTTCTTCTTCCGGCATCTTAGGATACTCTCCTTTATGCCATGGTAAAAACATATGTATGATTGAACTGATAATAAAAACAACTACTGCGGAGAGAATAATAGGAATCCACAAGGATACTAATGGTACCATGTTCTTTCTCCTATAATATTTTTTGAATCAATGATCATTTAACTCTTGCTTGAGAGTATAATTTTTGTGTTCCGTGTGAAGTGCTTTCTACAACTTAGTAAATAAAATTAATCCGCTCAATATAATTTTTGTTAAAAACAGTTTAATAACAATACTATTTTGCTATCGATGCTCCTATGTAATCCTACATTCATCTGTGTTTAGTGATTGATAGTTGAGCAAGAAATACTTACGTTTTAGCGAGTTGATATTTCAGTTTTTGATTTTATGTTATGTTGTATTGGATAACTTATTAAGTGGTAAGTGAGAGTGGCTATGAGAACGTTAATTTTCATATTACTTTTACTATTATCAATTCCTTCTCCAAATTCCAAACCGCGGATAGATGTTATTAAAATTGATGGTGCAATCAACCCGGTCGTTACGGATTTTATTCACGATGTAGTAGAACAAGCCAGCAAAGAAAAAGCTGAATGTTTAATAATAGAACTTAACACTCCAGGTGGATTACTCAAATCAACCAGAATGATTGTAAGTGATTTTTTAACATCCCAGGTACCGATCGTAATATATGTATCGCCGTCGGGTGCACAAGCAGCTTCAGCCGGAGTTTTCATAACACTTGCAGCGAACATAGCAGTCATGAGTCCCGGAACAAACATCGGCGCTGCTCACCCGGTTATGATCACTGAAAGTAATGAACCAAATAAAAAAGATAGTACCGATATTATGATGGAAAAAGCAACCAACGATGCGGCGGCATTTATTAGAAGTATTGCCGAAAAGAGGCACAGAAATATCGAATGGGCTGAAAAAGCTGTAAGACAAAGCGTATCGTTATCGGAAACGGAAGCATTGAAGGAGAAGATAATCGATTTTGTTGCAAGGGATTTGAATGATCTTCTTGTTAAACTTGATGGATATGAAGCAGAAACAACAAGTGGATTAAAAACAATTAATACCACTGATGCAGTAGTTAATCATATAGAGATGAATCTAATTCAAAAAATTCTTGATGTAATTAGCGATCCTAACATAGCATACATTCTTATGATGATCGGAATTTACGGATTGATTTTTGAATTGAGTAATCCCGGATCAATACTTCCCGGAATAGTTGGATTTATTTCTTTGGTACTTGCATTTTATTCACTCCACACTCTTCCAATTAATTATGCCGGTTTAGGTTTGATAATCTTTGCAGTAATTCTCTTTGTTGCAGAAGTAAAAGTTATGAGTCACGGTTTACTAACCGCCGGGGGAATAATTTCGTTTTTAGTCGGCTCACTGATGTTGATTAACACAGATATTTCTTTCGAGTTTGTTCGTCTCTCGCTCGTAGTAATAATTACTGTTACAATTTTAACGACACTCTTTTTTGTATTTGCTCTTGGAAAAGGAATAGCTGCACAGCGGAGACAACCGACTACCGGAAGTGAAGGATTGGTTGGTGAAAAAGGTTTTACATTATCGGAATTAAAACCAAATTCAATCGGGCAAATTATGCTTCACGGCGAGATATGGAATGCTGAATGTTCCGACGAAGTTGACAAAGGTTCTAAAGTAGAAGTAGTAGGTATTAAAGAATTGAATTTGTTAGTCAAAAAGTTGGATTGAAACATTAAGAAATTTTAATGAAGTTGAAAATATTTGAGGAGAATTTATTATGGGACCGGAAAACATTGCAATTATTTCCATCATTATATTTTTTGTTATTATAATTCTCTCCAGCGCAATAAGAATTTTACGGGAGTACGAACGAGGCGTAATATTTAGGTTGGGACGCTTAATTCCCACCAAGGGACCCGGACTGATTTTTCTTATTCCGATTGTTGATAGAATTGTAAGGGTAAGTTTACGTGTGGTAGCGATGGAAGTTCCTTCGCAAGATGTGATAACACGCGATAATGTTTCGATTAAAGTTAGCGCTGTAATTTATTTCCGTGTAATTGAAGCGGCAAAGGCAGTTGTTGAAGTAGAGAATTTTCTTTATGCAACATCCCAGCTTGCACAAACCACTTTGAGAAGTATGTTGGGGCAATCGGAACTTGATGAACTTTTATCAGAACGTGAAAAAATCAATAAGCGTCTCCAGGAAACTATCGATACCCATACCGCACCGTGGGGAATAAAAGTCTCCCTTGTTGAAGTGAAGAATGTAGATTTACCGTCAGAAATGCAGCGTGCTATCGCCCGTCAAGCGGAAGCTGAAAGGGAACGCCGCGCTAAGGTTATTCACGCCGAAGGTGAATATCAAGCGTCGCAGCGTCTGGCAGATGCATCAAAAATTATCAGCAGCTCTCCGTATGCTTTGCAGCTAAGGTTTTTACAGACTCTAACAGAAGTAGCGGCAGAAAAAAATTCAACAACAATCTTTCCAGTGCCGATCGATCTATTCAAACCGTTTTTTGATTTAATGGAGAAAGCCAAAAAAGAGGAGAGCTAATTTTTAAAAAAGCAATTGAGAATGGAGAGTTGATAATTGAAAATGAAAAGAACTTTGTCTCAATTCTCCATTCTGAATTCTCAATTGTTGTAATAAGGTATCAATTCACTCCCCATAAATTTTAGCACAGCAGTTATTACACCTAAATCATCAAGATAGCCAACAAGCGGTGCAAGGTCTGGAATTGCATCAATCGGACTAATGAAATAAATGAGTGCGCCAATCACAATTGATTTGCGGTACCACGGGACATATTTATCTCGCATATATCTGTATAGCGCTTTTATGTCTCTCGCAAAATTTATTTTCTTACCGACGCGTTCTAATTTTTCCCATAAACCTTCTTCAACAATTTTTTCTCCTTTTTCAACTTTCTCGGGGGTGTCAAGCTTATCATCTAATTCTGAAAAATCATAATTCATATTTCACCTCAATTTTTTTTGTATTGATCAAACCAGTCAAAAATTGTATTCCACCACAAATTCGCATTTTGCGGTTTAACTACAAAATGGTATTCATCCGGGAAATACAAAAATTTACTCGGTACATTTTTTCTTTGAAGTGTGGAGAACAATTCCATGGCTTGTCCTTCCGCGACTCTAAAATCAAGTGCGCCGTGAACAACTAACATTGGCGTTTTGAAATTATCAACATATCGGTGCGGCGACCATCTTTCATACATTGCCCGGTTTTCCCATGGAGCGCCTTTGAATTCCCATTCTGGGAACCATAGCTCTTCAGTTGTGCCCCACATACTTTCAAGATTAAAAACTCCATCATGGCAAACGAGAGCGTTAAAACGATCGGTGTGACCTTCGATCCAATTTATCATATACCCTCCGTATGAAGCACCGGCAGCAAATGAATTTTTCGGATCAATAAATTTGAAATTCTCCAAAGCATAATCGTAAGCATTCATCAAATCGACATAAACTTTTCCTCCCCAATCACCGGAAATTTCATCTGTAAATTTTTGTCCATATCCGGTAGAACCTCTTGGATTTGGCGCTACAACAACATAACCTTTAGATGCAAATAATTGTGTATTCCATCTGTAATGAAAATCATCATTCCAATGTCCTTGCGGTCCGCCGTGGATTAAAAATATCATTGGATATTTTTTATTCGGGTCGAAGAAAGGCGGCTTAACAATTATTGATTGAACTTTCTCACCTTCTGCACCATCATTCCAGAATGTATCGAACTCACCGAATTGTATTTGACTCAATAAATCTTTATTAATGTTCGTGATCTGTTCAATTCCGCCGCCGTTAGTTTTGAGTGAGAATATTTCATGCGGCATATTATTTCTCATCCGCCTGAAATAAATTATCTGACCATCATTTGAAATTTTTAAATCAG
>DYJK01000160.1 GCA_020723165.1 Melioribacter roseus
AGAAGGGAAAAGGATCAACTCTTAATAATTTTAATAATACTCTCTTTTGGCAATCGAACTAAAACCGATCTTTGTAAAAGATCTACTGAAACAGCAAGATAGTTTTCACCTTTTTTATATTCCGTAACCACGCCAATAACACCGTTAAACGGGCCATTAACTATTTTAACTTTTGCACCGGTTTCGATTTTATCGCTTATAAAAATTTCAGGTTTAGCCGAGAGCATCTTTTTCAAATTATCTATTTCCCACCCGGGAATTACAGAAGGTTTACCGTTGAAGCAGATAGTTTGAATAACGGCTGATTGTTGTAGTGCAATTAATCTTTCTTTTTCGTTAGCATTGATAAAAATATATCCTTTGAATACCGGTTCTTCAATTTTTTTCTTTCTATCGCTCCATTGTTTTGTTACAAAGATAGTTGGTAGGTAATATTCGATTGAGACCGAATGGAGCTGCGATTTAGCTTTAAACTCATGTTTTGGCTTTGTATAGAGAGCGTACCAATTTCTATTTGGAGAATTATCTTGCATTAACGCCGTTAGTTTTATGATATGTCCAGATAATTAGTATAAGCATTCTTTCATTGTATCAACTAAATTATCCAGGTCTACCGGTTTGGGGATAATCTTATCGACGCCCAATTTGGAATAGGTTTTAGTTATCTCATCATTCAATTTAGCCGATATAACAATAACCGGTATAGCGCGGTTGGATTCTTTTTTATGTATTGCTTCTATTAATTGTATTCCATTCATCAGCGGCATATCGTGATCTGTGATAATAATTGTAGGAATAATATCTTTTAACAAGCTGATTGCTTCGTAACCGTTATCAGCAACTTTTATTTCAAAGTTGGGTAGACCGGTTTCTATAACTTTTTTGTATAATGTTCTAACTGAAAGTTCGTCTTCAACAATAAGGACTAAATTTTTTGCTTCGGGCACTGTAAAATGAAATTCACTTCCTTCGCCTACTTTTGAATAGAACCAAACTTGCCCGCCGTGCTTATCAATAATCTCTTTCATCAATGTTAGTCCAAGACCACTGCCTTTTTCCCCGGTAGTACCGGCTAGCGAAAATTTTTGATCTATGCGGAAAAGTTTAGATTGGTTCTCTTCGGAAATACCCATTCCTTCGTCGCGGACAATAATTTCGATCATGCCGGCTTTGAACCTTTGAGCGCTTATATGAATTTCTTTTCCTTCGTTTGTGTATTTAATTGCGTTGCTTACAAGATTGACCATAGCTTGAGAGAATAATCTTTCATCTGCATTTATAAAGAGCTCGGAAGGGATGTCAATTTTTACATCTATGTTCTTGCGGATTGCGTCCCCGGTTAGCGGAGTAATTGCGTTTGCTATGGTGGATTTTATATTTAACCTTGTTGGCTCTACTTTTATTCTGCCGGTTTGTAAACGCGACCAATCGAGCAGTGTATTGATTAAATTCAACTGGGTTTTTGATGCATCATAAATATAGCGGATATATTCATTACGTTCTTCTTCGGTGAGATCTTGTTCGTTAAGTAATATTTCGGAGAATCCGAGTAATGTTGTAAAAGGAGCGCGCAGATCATGTGATATTATAGAAATGAATTTATCCTTTGCAACATTCAGCTCTTTTAAATTGTTGCATACTGCTTCAGATTCTAATTCTTTGCTCTTTGTTTCGGTAATATTAAACAGAACACTTTTATTCTGTATTATTTCGCCCTCTGGATCGCGGATAACATTCATAACTTCTTTTAGCCATATATGATTGTCATCTTTTGATTTAATTCTGTAATTGAATTCAACAAGATTTTTCGAACTGTCGCTTTCAAATTCGGTTAATAACTTTTTAAAATCGGGGAGGTCTTCTTCGGTAATTAATGAATGAATGTTTTCTGGCAATGAACTGATTTCTTCGGTGCTGTAAGTAGTAACCTTTTCGATGTTGCTGGAGTAGTAACTCTCTCCGTTTTTATCAAGGATAATAAAAAAAATATCCTTTATTTCTTCAAACAGTTGAGAAAGAAAATTAATATCGGATCCGTTCAAATTTTGCCCTCAGCATAGGGTTTATTTTATCTCAAATATAACAAAAACTATTTTTTAACGCATCCGGCTATTTCAATATTTGAAAATAATGCCCGGATTTGTTCATTGTTACCTATCGCTATTAATTGGGGACCTTCGCGGTTTTAAAGTACTAATATTGATCTGATAGATACGGATTCAAAAATATTAAGTGTTTCCGGTAGATGGGCATTACGGATTATTTTTTTGGATTCTCTACTATATCTTTCTCAACAGTACTTACCAATTATTCTTCGTCTTTTGGTGATTTTGTAGGAATGTTTAACTCATCCATTTTTCTGTACAGTGAAGATAACCCAATATCTAAAGCTTTAGCGGCTTCTTCTTTGTTATAGTCATATTTTTTTATTGTCTTTAGAATATGTTCTCTTTCAAAATTTCTTAATGCGTCTTTTAATGAATCGGGATATCCAAGTGCAACCGTGCCGCCCTTAACATAATCCGAAAGATCGTCTGTTGTGAGCAGATCTTTATTGCAAAAGATGATTGCACGCTCAATAATGTTTTCTAGTTCTCTCACGCCGCCGCGCCAATCATGAGACATTAAAACTTTCAGGGTATCGTTATCTATGCCGATAATTTTTTTACCCATTTCATTGCAGTACTTTTCAATAAAGTGATTGATAAGAAGCGGTATGTCTTCCTTGCGTTCATTAAGTGTGGGAAGTTTAATCTCGACAACGTTTAATCTGTAATAAAGGTCCTCCCTGAATTCGCCGGTCTTTGTTTTATCAAAAAGATTTTGATTTGTTGCAGCAATAATTCTAACATCTGTACTTACCGGTTTTGTTCCTCCTACCGGAAAAAATTCTCTGTCTTCTATAGCACGTAAAAGTTTTACTTGCATGTTAAGCGGCAGATCGCCGATTTCATCGAGTAAAAGTGTACCGCCATCGGCAGCTTTAAATAGACCTTGTTTATCATCCGCAGCCCCGGTAAAAGATCCTTTTTTATGACCGAACAACTCGCTTTCGATTAAATTTTCAGAAATAGCACCGCAATTAATTGGTAAAAATATTTTATCCTTTCTTTTGCTATTGGAGTGGATTGCTCTGGCAACAAGTTCTTTACCGGTTCCGCTTTTACCCATAATCAGGATATTACTGTTTGTGGGCGCTACCTGGGAAATGATATCGAAAACTTTTTTCATTGAGTCGCTCTTTCCAATCAGGTTGGTAAAACCGGTATCGGAAGAGATACGCTGGCGCAAAGTTTTATTTTCGATAGCTAATTTTTTGTAATCGAGCAGACGTTTTATTCGTATGATAACATCATCAAATTCTACGGGTTTGATCAGGTAATCATAAGCGCCCAGTCTTAATGCATCAATAGCGGTTTTAACAGATGCATAAGCAGTCATAATGATGAAGAATGTTTCGGGTGCTGTTTTGGAAGCAGTCTCTAAAACTTGCATGCCGTCGAACTTCGGCATTTTTATATCAGTAATTATAATATCAAAATTTTCTGATTCAATTTTTTTTAATGCTTCTTCGCCATCTGCGGCTGTATCTGTTAAATATCCTTCTTCTTCCAAAACCATTTTTAGCGAATCACGAATCGGCTTTTCATCATCTGCTATAAGAATTTTTGCCGGCATTACTACTCCTTCTTAAATTGTTGCTATTGGCAGTATAATTGAGAAAGAACTTCCTTCGTTCAATTTACTCTTAACTTTTATTTCACCGTTATGTCGTTTAATTATCCCGTAACTTACCGAAAGTCCCAAACCGGTACCTTTACCTACTTCCTTAGTTGTAAAGAAGGGATCGAAGATTTTTTCAATTGTATTTTCGTCCATACCACAGCCGTTATCTGTAATTTCAATATAAACATTATTTTTATCATAATCGGATTTTACGAAAATAGTTCCATTACCCTGGATTGCATCCAAAGCATTGATCAAAATATTTACAAATACCTGGAGCAATTGATCTGCAGCAATATTTATCTTGGGTAAGTTGGTTTTCAAATTGGTGTTGAAATTTACTTTGCGTACCCTCTTATCATATTTAACAATTCCTAATGCTGTTTTAATAATATCGGTAATATCTTGAATCGCAAGCTCGTAACTTGGCGGTCGTGAAAAATCGACAAGCTCTCTAACGATGCGAGTGATGCGGTCTATATTTTCTTTAATGTTTGCTAATTGCTCATTGATGAACGGCTCCTGGGATTTTCTCTGAAGTATTTGTACAAGTGATGAAATGGATGCAAGCGGATTGCCAATTTCGTGGGCGACTCCGGCTGCAAGTTGACCTATAACAGCTAATTTTTCCGACTGGTCAATTTGTGCCTGAAGCTTTTTATACTCGGTGTGATCTTTAATTATGATCGATCTGCCTATATATTCGCCGGAAACACTTGGTAATCTTGAGACACTTAGTTTAACACTCAGTATTCTCCCGTCTTTGGTTTTTCTTTCGGTATCAATAATTTTTATATGCGTGTTCTCGTCTGCATGGCGTCGGATATCATTAAGTTCATTAGAATATTTATCGCCATCGGGCAGCAAAAAAGATGAAGGTTTGCTAAGCATCTCTTCTTCAGTGTAACCAAAAATCCGCTCGGCTCCTTTATTCCATGTTATAAATTTTTCATTTTGATCTACTACCATAATTGCCGAATCCGAACTGTACAAAATATTTTTCAGGTATTGCTGGTTTAATTCAAGTTTAGAGGCGAGACGATCACGGTCATATTCCAATTCCTTCATTTTGGATTCTTGATGGACTATTCCATACCGTGCGTAGATCTGCTCTATAATATCATCAAAATAACCGAGTAAAATTACCGGGTCGAACTGACCGGTGTTTTCTTTCTCGATAGTGTTCAGTACAGCAAATCTGCCCTGGCTAAAAAGCTGGCTTATTTCTAAAAGATTTAAATTTGCCTTAGAAAATAATGTGTAGATATCAATCAAATATTGATCGGCTTTGCTGTAATCACTGCTGTCTATAACATCAATAAATACCGTTAGACTATTTTCAGCAAATGTGCGCACCTGGGATTCCGTTAATTTGTCTTTGATAATTTGCAGAACCTGGAAAGACCAGTTTTCAATTATGAATTCGAAATGCTTTTTAAGAAATTCAATTAATAGTTTTTTCATCTAAATTTAGAATAGTAATTAATCTTGTGAGGTATTTCTTCATTAATGGTGGCTAAAAATAAACAAAGCCATACTCTTTTGAAAGATATGATTATAGAGACTGTCCTGGAACTAGCCTTTATCACTCTGAATCGCTCGGTCGAGTCGCTCATCGAAGCCTTGCCGAAATCTTGGTTTGGAGTCTTGGTTATCATTCCTTTTCAAAGAATTAGATTCCGAAACAAGACTTGCCTAACGGCAGTCAGGTTTGGAATGACGGTATTCGGGCAGACACTATAAGCTTACCGAATCTTATAATGTGGAACAGAAAAAAATGATTTATGTATAAGAAATTGTTATTAAATTTTGATTAAAATAATTGCAAAGAGGGTGTATGAAAAGAAAAATTTTTGTCCTACTTGTTATGCTTTTTACCGTCCCATTATTTGCTGCAAGTGAAATTACATTAAAACCTTGCCTTGATAATGTAAAAGTGTTTTTAAACGGGGCAGAACTTACACATTCAGCTAAAGTAAAAATTGATAAAGGAGTAACAGACATCGTACTGAGCGGTTTAGCCGGAGGTATTGACCGGAACAGTTTAAATGTAGCCGCTAAAGGAGATGCTGTAATTCTTTCCGTAGTTCAACGTTTTGATTATCTGCGTTCTCCAGAAAAAACTCCCCAGATTAAAGCTCTGGAAGACTCACTGGAATATTTAATTAAAAAAGTTGATCTAAGTAAAAATGAAATTGATGTTTTAAATATTGAAATGGAACTTCTGTTAGCTAACAAAAAAATCGGCAGTGATCAGAAAAATGTTACTGTTGCCGAACTGCAAAGCATGGCGGAATTTTTCAGGAAGAGATTAAACGACATTAAAACACAACAGCTAATTTTATCTACCGATATTAAAAAACTTCAAAAGGAAATTGATAGAATAAACAAACAGCTTGCCGAGTTGAATAACAAAGCTAATCAACCGGTTAACGAATTGATTGTTACAGTGTCAGCCAAGAATTCAACCACACTTGAACTTTCTGCCTCATATATTATTTACAATTGCGGCTGGCATCCGGTGTATGATCTACGCGTTGATAAAATCGATTCACCGGCAAAGTTAAGTTATAAGGCAAATGTTTGGCAGAACAGTAGTTTAAATTGGGATGATGTTAACATTATTTTATCTACACGTAATCCAAATCAAAATAATAACAAGCCGGAGCTTTACCCGTGGTTTATTGATTTTGAAAGGTATGCCGTATATAAGGACCGAATGGGTGCGATGGAAAAATCAGTTGCAGCAGCACCTCTTCAGTTGCAAGCAATTGTTAGTGAAGCTGAAACTATGGCTGACTACATATCGGTAGATCAGAAACAATTATCTGTGGAATTTGAACCTTCCTTAAAATATTCGATCCCTTCAGATGGAAAGCCGCATACCGTATCAATCCAGGATCATACAATTAAAGCATCGTATGAATATTATGCTGCGCCCAAACTTGATAACAATGCTTTTCTTGTTACAAATCTAACCGGTTGGAGCGAGTTTAATCTGTTACCGGGGCAAGCTAACATTTATTTTGAAAACTCTTATGTTGGAGAATCATACATTAACCCGTTCACTTCCAAAGATACATTAACAATTTCATTAGGCAGAGACCAAAATATTTCTGTTGCAAGAGAAGTTCTAAAAGATTTTACCGAAGATAAATTTTTAAGCAGTGATATTGAGAGAATTTTTGCTTACGAGATTAAAATTAAGAACAATAAAAATATGCCGGTTAAAATTTTAGTTGAGGAACAAGTACCTATTTCTAAAAACGAGGATATTGAAGTAAAGGTAATTGATATATCTGACGGAAAATATTTTGAGAAAGATGGTAAGGTAAAATGGATTATTGAAGTCGGCCCAGAAAAATCGATAAGCAAAAAATTTGTTTATTCTATAAGATATCCTAAAGATAAGGTTATACAAAACCTTTGACTAGAATATTTGTTTACAATTTCTTTACATTGATAATGTATTCACTCTGAGCAGAGTGAAGGATCGAGTTAGAGTGAAATTTTCCCATAGGGATGCCTATGTGTAATTCTTCAGTATTTCGGTAACATCAGAGTTATATTTTAGTAATAACTTG
>DYJK01000161.1 GCA_020723165.1 Melioribacter roseus
ATACATAACCAAGGTTTAATAATGTATCACAACCAACCAAATCATCACCGGCATCACCAAGATCGGGGTCTGCCCAGATACCGATATACATTTCTTTAAATTCATTGTCACTTTTATTTATCAATAAATATCTTTTAAATACTGTATTACCGATCGGTCCAACAGTATTATACCCCCAGACTGTAACTTGCATTTCTATTCCCATAGTAGAAGAACCGTATAATTGCTTCGACTGAATTGAATCTAAATCATTAGCAGCAAACCACAATGTTTGGTCCGCACCGGGGACGCCCGGTATGTCAATCGACGAATTATAAAAACTATTTCCGTCAACATCTTCAAATGGTGCACCATCGTTTGCTCTCCACTCGTTCCAATCCTTTTCATACTGAGAATAAATTTGCTGAACACTTTTTCCTTCATCTTCTACTTCCATACTCAAATCCGCTGTTTTGTAATCCCTACGTACTCTAAACACACGCACATTTTCCGAATTCGGATTTTCAGCTAACCCGTTATCTAAAATTTTTCCCGGCTGCGTACTTGAAGCGAATGTTGAACCACCTACCCTAATCTGGTCGTCAATTTTTGCTCCCCACACTACTCCCGATTCATAAACTGCGGTTTTATTTGAACCTTTAGGGTACTCAAAACCTGAATCGCCACCTTCTAAATCTGCTTTGCCGTTGTTGAAAATTAAAGTTGATATGTTATTGATATTAAACTTTGAATAAACAACCGCCGAATTTTCTTTGGCTGTCATTTCAGGTTTAGTCTGTGGGTAGGATAAACAACTCAATACTATTAAGAAAAGTGTAAAAACAAGATTTCTAAATTTCATTATTCACTCCCCCATACAGATTATTTAATCAGAACCATTTTCTTTGTTTCCGCAAACTCTGATCCAGATTTATCGGGAGAAGAGTCCCAAACCCGTAATGTGTAAAAATAAACTCCGCTTGGTAAAGACGTTCCATGGAACGTCTCTACATTAAATTCTACACTATAATTTCCCGGTTGTTGATATTCACTCACAAGTGTTGTTATTTCTCTACCAAGTATATCATAAACTTTCAAAGTTGTAAACACACCCCTTGTGTTCCCCTCTCGAGAGGGGAAACCGAAGGTAGGGGTGTGTATTGTGTATTCTATTGTTGTTGTTGGGTTAAACGGATTAGGATAGTTTTGGTGAAGAATAAAATCCGTTGGTAATTCTACATCCTCAATGCCAGTTATATATGTTGATTCATATAAATAATTCTCATAATCGTTTATTAGACTTGTGGCATAGTCTCTTAATATAGTTATAGACTCAAGCCGGTTATTTCCATCACCCACAATTTGAGCTATTACAATTTCTTGAACATCATTCGGATTCATTGTGAACGGCCCTGAAGTTAAGTTAATGTATCGATCACCCATATTCCTTTCTATACCATCAATCCACCCGGTACCGGTAACCGGATCGCCATTTAATGTGTACATTGTAGTTCCGCCGCCAAATTGATCCGGAATCATAAATGGATGATCTGTTAACCCTTCAATACCTTGAAAATAATTATACCAGCTCAATGTTCCATCCTCATATTCTCCTAATTGCGGACAAAAGAAATTTGGACCGCCGCAGTAAAAATGGAAAAAAGCAGTCATTGGTAAATTGTCTTTTCCTGGGATCAACTGACCATTAAATATTGCCTTGTCGTCTGTTAATCCGTCAATAATTGGACCTTGTAATACTAAACTACCTAGAGCGGGTGGAGCAGAACCATAATCAAAATCATCGTCATCACCATTATATACATAACCGAGATTAAGTGAAGCGTCAGAACCGCATAGATCATCTCCAGCGTCGCCTATATCAACATCACTATAAAAATTGAAATACATATCTTTTAACTGATAATTACTTTTATTTATTAACCGGTATTTTTTAAAAACTATATTATCTTTATAATCGCTATCATTATAACCCCAAACAGTAACTTGTAATTCTACTCCAATTGGTTTTGATCCGGCTAAATTTTCTGTATAAGATTTATTCAAATCATTAGCAACAAACCATAAAGTTTGGTCGGCTGATTTTATACCCGGTATATCAATACTAGGTTCATAAATTCCATTTTGATTTACGTCTTCAAATGGTGCACCTAGATTACCGGGCCATTCATTCCAATCTTTTTCATACCTAGCATACACCTCTTCATAAGTTCCTTCATATTGATTAATTTCAGAATCAAGTGATGATGTTTTATAATCCGGCATCACTCTATAGATTCTAACATTATCGGCATCTTTGTTCTCAGCCGATCCATCACCTAAAATTCTGCCCGGCTGCAAACCGGTACTGTAATATGTACCACCGACTTTTACAGTATCATTAACTTTCGCACCCCATAATAACCCGCTTAGAAAAACTGCATGTTTTCCACTTCCTTTTGGGAATTCAAAACCGCTGTCTGTCAAATAAAAATCTGTTGTACCATCGTTTTTGATCCATGTAGAAATATTATTGATATTGAATCGGATCATACTAGTATAACTAGCATTAATTTTTTGCAAACGAAGTTTTTGTTCTTTTTCCAAACACTGCAAATAATTTGTTTGAGATGAGATTAAGAGTACACACACGGATAGAGCAAAGACTTTAAAGGGTGAAGTCTTCATTTTGCGTCCCCACATTTTTTAATCTAAAAATAATCTAATAGATGGGTACAACTAATGCAATACACAATTTATGGGACTAAAAGATATAGGGTGGGATTTAGATTATTTTAGATTTGAGAGGATTTCATCACAAACAGCATAACCTTTGGGCGTAAACTTAAGATAAGAATTTTCTTGTGATAAGAATTGCTTTTCTAATAATTCTAAAACATAGTCATGATTTTTACTCTGCCAACCATTGCCGAATAAACTTTCTAATTCCGTTGTATCCAATCCTTTGCTTCTAAGTGCGAGCATAACATATTCGTTTAGTCTCTGCTCATCCGACAATATTTCTTTACCGGCAATCCCGTTACTATTTTTATTTACAGCATCATTATAAAATTTTACACTTGAAAAATTCCACCATCGTTTCCCATCAATAAAAGAATGTGCCGAGGTACCGAATCCGAAATAGTCTTTATATCTCCAGTATGCGTTGTTGTGAATAGATTCATAACCAGGTAAAGAAAAGTTAGAGACCTCATACTGTTGGAATTCATGAGAAGATAATTTTTCGATTGTTAGTTCGTAAAGTTCAGCATCGTAATCATCACTTTGCATTTTTACCTTTCCATCAATAACCATTTTGTTTAGAATTGTTCCGGGTTCAAGTATTAAGCTGTAAGCAGAAATATGTTTGATGGGAAGCAGCAGTGCTTGTTCCAAATTCATTAACCATTTCTGTTTTGTCTGTTTCGGCAAGTTGAAGATTAAATCGATGCTGATATTCTCAAAACCGGCATTGTGTGCATCGCGTACCGTCCTGATCGCAGTTTCAGAATCATGTATTCGCGTGAGAAATTTAAGTTCATCATCATTGAATGATTGAATTCCTATACTAATACGGTTGATGCCAATATTTCTGAATTCATTTAATTTTTCTCTTGAAACAGTACCGGGATTTGTTTCCAAAGTTATTTCCGCATTTAGATCAACATTAAAATTCTTTTTAACACTTTCGATAATTTGTGAAATGTATTCCGGCTCCATAAAGGATGGCGTACCGCCGCCGAAGAAGATGGAAATAATTTTCCTATCATCTGAATTTCTCTCACCATAGTATTCAATTTCGTTGATCAACGAGTTCAAATATGCAGAAGTGTTCTCGTAGGAAATTATTGAGTAAAAATCACAATAGATACATTTGTGATCACAAAATGGAATGTGAATATATATTGCTGTCTCTTTCAATTTTTTTAATGAATTGTTGGGGTAAATATAAAAAGAAAAGGGGCATCATAAGCCCCTTTATTGTTGAGATTAGAAAACTTAAAATCCGAATGAAACACCTACACTGGCCGTATTTGTTTTTGCCATTTTATAATCGGCATTTATATTAACTGCAGCAAGTTTAAAACTTACACCTAAAAGAAAAGCAGCAGAATTATCCCCCTCAAGTTCAATATCAATCTTTGCTGTCTTAGGACCGGCTGTGGTATCATATTCGTAATCATATTTTACATTTGTTTTTGAAGATTCAAATGTTAAACCGGCATAAGGAGTAACTGAAAATATAAAACCGAAAGTTTTGCTTGCGTACAAACCAAACTGGGTATTACTGCTTTCAAATACATCGCCAACTTCTAATTTTTGATAAAAATATCCAACACCAATATCAATCGGCAGAGGATTCATCAGCCAAACACCCGGATTATGAATAATGCCAAATCCCCAGAAGGTAAATTTCCCGAGCTCATCATTAAAACCGGCAGCTTTAGAAATATCGGGCAAATATCTGAACGCAACATTAGTTCCGGCAAATGTTCCCACGGTTAATTGTAATGCTGCGGAAGGAAATATTTTCCAATTATCCAGGAGACCTTTAACCTCTTCGATAGTCAATTCATAATTTTCCAATCCAAGATCTTCATCGCCCGGGAAATGAACTTTAACTCTTTCATTTTCACTTCCAATAATTGTTGGTCCTGAAATATTTACTTCCCAGTCTCTGCTTAAAATTTCATTCTTGGCAACTACATACCTTGGATCAGGGAAATAATAACCGGAATTATTTAATATTTCTTCGGCTTGCTGCTCAGTAAATCTAAAGGTACCCGAAGTTGAAAAATTTTTCTCACTACTAGCTATAAAGGAACCCATCGCAACAATCTTTAAATCAAAATTCAATGAAAATTTAGTTGCAGATGGAAATTTTGAAACCCACCCGGAATTCAAATTTGAGCCAAAGCTTGATACTGCCGGTGCTACATATGCTTTAACTGCATCACTGGATAGATTTGAAAGAGTTTGTTCGAGATCATCACCATTGTCTTGTGCAATTAATGTTGACCCGAAAATAAAAATTATTATTGCTGCTAAAACGCTTCTCATTTATCGCTCCTTTCGATTAACTATCTCCATTAGGAAATTAAAGAAATAGGATTATTCCGCAAAGTGCCAAAATCAATCTGTGTTATATAACACTACTATTTAATGTTCATTAATTCTCTTGCACTTTCAAGTGCGGTTTCGGTCAATTTTTCGCCGCTCATCAATTTGGCTACTTCCCTAACTCGTTCGTCATCATTCAATAATTTTATCGAACTAACAACACGGTCTCCTTGTTTATGTTTTTCAACAGCAAAATGATTACTGGATAACCCGGCAATTTGAGGTAAATGTGTAATTGCAATTATCTGGTGGAGTGAAGCTAACAACTTTAATGTTTGTCCAACTTTCTGAGCTATTCTTCCGCTTACACCGGTATCAATCTCATCAAAAATTAAAATTGGTAGTTTATCGGACTTTGCTAAAGATGATTTCAATGCCAGCATAATCCTTGATACCTCACCACCCGATGCGACCTTTACAAGCGGTTTTGGATCTTCACCAACATTTGTCGAAATAAAGAACTCTACCCGGTCAATGCCTTTCTCGTCAAACTTATATTTCTGTTTATCTACAACAATAAAATTATTGTCCGATGTACCAACTTTTTCGTTTTCAATCCGGACATCAAAAATAGAATCTGAAATACCAAGTGTCTTTAATGCTTCTTCTACATCCTTCTTAACTTTTTTGGCAGCGCTCTTCCTAACCTGGGAAAGTTTTTTTGCTGCTTCACCGCAATTAATTTTCAAATCATCAATTTGTTTTTGTAACCCCGAAATTTTTTCGGAAAAATTTTCAGCCAGTTCCAACTCTCTCCCAATCTTCTCACGGTGTTCTATTATTGCGGTAATGGAACCACCGTATTTTTTTTTCAATAGGTGTATAACCCCGATCCGCTGGCGTATTTCTTCAACTTTTTCCTGATCTATATCGACATTGTCTTTATACCCCCTGATAAATAATGCTAAATCGTTCAGAATAGCTATAACAGATTCAGCTTCATTCACTTTTTCTGATAGCGATTTGTCAATTTTCTCCAGCTCATAAAGTATGTTTTTAACAGAAGTGATTCTATCTAAAACAGAATTTTCATCCTCATAAACAGCTTCATAAATTTGATTAGTTAGAGTTAATACTTTTTCTGAGTTCTCTAAAATTCTAAGTTCGTTCTCTAAAATTTCATCTTCGTTAACTTGCGGAGAAACTGTGTCAATCTCTTTAATCTGGAAAGCAAAGAGATCCTTTTTTTCTTTAAGAATATTTTCTTTTTCTCGAAGTTCTTTTAATTCCTTATGAATATCTTGTAGTTTTAAGTAACGCGTTTTATAATCTTCCAATTCTTTTTCTAGTTGTGCAAATTCATCTAAAAAATCAATATGCGTTTCGGCTTTTAATAATGATTGATGTTCGTGCTGTCCATGCAGATCAACAAGTAAGTCGCCGACTTCTTTAATAATATTTAATGTTACCGGTGTATCATTCAAGAAACATCTGTTTGTACCCTTTAGAGAAACTTCCCTTCTTATTATTAATTCGTCGTAAAGATCAATATCATTTTTGCTCAATAATGTTTTTACTTTTTTATTGCCTCTGATATCAAATATACCTTCAACAATAGATTTGTCCGCTCCTTTCCTTACAACTTCTATTGAAGCTCTTTCGCCAAGCAGCAATCCCATAGCATCGATTAAAATCGATTTACCGGCACCGGTTTCGCCGGTAATAATATTTAGACCGCCGGCAAAGCTCACTTCAATGTTTTCGATAAGAGCATAATCTTTTATTTGCAGTGATTTTAGCATGTAAAAATGTGAATATGTTAAACGAATATTATAAATGAAATGATTAACTATCAAGATTAACTAATTTTTAATTTCATTTCATCAGTAAATTGACAAACCTCTAATGTTTGTCTATATTTGTCACCCAAAGTTTTGAAAATTACATTGTGAGTCAGTCAATAATTAATATTATTGACTAGATAAAGTGGAGAAATTGGTAGTGTGCCGGGTTTATCCGCCGAAATGAAATGAAGGCGGACTCATAACCCAAAGGTTCCTAAAAAAAATTACATCGCGGGGTGGAGCAATTGGTAGCTCGTCGGGCTCATAACCCGAAGGTTCTAGGTTCAAGTCCTAGCCCCGCTACTAAAGAAAACCTCACACGTTAGTGTGAGGTTTTTTGTTTTAAATAATCTTGCGTTGATCGGCTTATAACCTCCCAACTGAACATTGGGGTAAACTCCAATTATAGATTCAATTCAC
>DYJK01000162.1 GCA_020723165.1 Melioribacter roseus
AAGAAATGAATGTTAATGTAATAAGCGGTCGAATTGTGTAATATCCGGCAGATTTTGCGAAATGAAAAACAATGTTAAATCATCAAATTCTTTTTGAGGAGTGACGAGTATCTTCGACTTACGATAAGCGGTTCGGAAAAATTCTTGAGCAGAAGTTTGAATGAACCGTTAAACCACTTTTCAATTTTGCTAACGTAAACCAGATTTATGAGGGTAGATTTATGTATACGTATAAATTTTTTTTCGGGCAGTGTTTTTTCCCATTCCTTCAAAAGTTTTCTCATCAAAACTTTCTTTCCGTCCTTTGTGAAAACATTCGTATAAACTCCCTCCGAAGTTATGCAGACAATATCTTCAACATATATCATCTCGTAATTCTTTCCGACCGGAAGCAAAACATAATTGTCGTGATCGAGTTTTGCTTTTTCATCGCTGGAATTTTTTGACTGCTTCACTGCTTTAAGAAGCAGTTTATATTTTTCGAGACGTGTTTCAACTGCTTTAAGAAGATCATCAGCTAAAAACGGCTTGGTGAGATAATCGTCTGCACCGAGGTTCATTCCTTCACGTACGTCGCTTGCTGATGATTTCGCCGTAAGAAAAATGAACGGAACAAATTTTGTTTTCTGCCGCTTCCGCAATTCTTCAAGAATTGAATGCCCGCTGATATCGGGAAGCATTATATCGCAAATAATCAAATCCGGATTTTCTTTTGATGCGCGCTGAATGCCCTTCGATCCGTTCGAAGCTGTTATAACGGAGTAACCTTCTTCTTCAAGAAGAATTTTTATATTGTCGAGATATGATTCGTCGTCTTCAATTACGAGAATTTTGTTCATAGAATTTCTTTCAGCAGAGTTACGGAAAATGTAGTGCCTACATTCAATTTACTTTCTGCTTTTATTTCTCCGCGCAAAAGTTCAACAGCTTGTTTTACTATTGCCAGCCCGAGTCCGCTTCCTTTTGTTTTGCCGATATTACTTCCGCGCGCAAACGGTTCGAAAACATTTTTCATATCCCCCGGCGGTATACCGATACCTTCGTCAATTATTTCAAAATATATTTTATTTGTTTCTGATAGAAGTTTTATAGAAACCTTTTTGTCGTGCGGCGTATATTTTACTGCGTTAGTAATCAAATTCAAAAAAATCTGCCGCAATAATTTTTCATCTGCAAAGATTTTTAAGTTGGAATCGGCGTACTCAAAATTAGTTGCGGCTTGTTCGCTTTGGCTTGCTTCAACTTCTTCAATAATTTCTTTGATGAACAAAACCAGATCGGTTTCAGTTGGTGTAATTTTAATTTTGCCGGTTTCTTCCCCACCGATGATAATTATGTCTTCCATCAATCCGGTTAGATTGGTAACTGCTTTTTTAATTTTTGAAAACTGCTCGTTTCTTTTTCCTTCATCCCATTTTGTTCCGTACTTTTGCAATAGTTCGGCGGAAGAGAGAATTAATCCGAGCGGAGTTCGGAACTCATGCGAAACCATCGAAATAAACCGCGACTTAAGTTCGTTAAGTTCTCTTTCTTTTTTATATGCATTCTGAATTTCTTCTTCAGCTTTTTTCTGAAGCGTGATATCTTCCGCTATTCCGACCGTTCGAATTACTTCAGCGTCTCTCTTAACCGGAAAAGTTCTGGACCAGATCCATCTAATTTCTCCATCGGGACGAATGATTCTGAACTCTTCGTCGAAATTACCTTCTTTTTGATACTGCTCTGAACTAAGACTTTTAATCACGCGCTCAAAGTCATCGGGGTGAATCGCATCAAGAAAAGAATTGGGATTATCATAAAGACTTTGGCAAGTTTTACCGCAGATTATTTCGTAAGCCGGACTTACATAAAGCAAGTCATTCACTTTCCTCACCCAGAAAATATCCTGAATGTTTTCCGCTATCTCTCTAAATTTTTCTTCGCTTGCTTTGAGTGCATCGAGTGTATGCTTTCTTTCGGTAAAATCAATTACCCAAACAGCAATTCTAATTAGGTTACCTTGCGAATCAAATATGGGATGGAGATAATTATCAAAGTAACGGTTATTGCGCATGTCATCGAAACGTAATGGCTTTTCGGTTTTTATAACCTCGTCAACTTTTGCTTTTCTCTTCTCGGCAACTTCGGGCGTGAGATAAGAAAAAACATTTGTACCGATAAGCTCGTCGTGCGATTTGCCGAATCGCTGTGCACATTTTTCATTCGCCGCAACAAAATTTCCTTCACGATCGAGAATAAAGACAGCTTCCGGATTTGAGTTCATCAAAACGCGGAGACTTTCTTCGCTTTCCCACAATTTCTCGAATGCAAGTGCGGAATCAGTAATTATATTTATTTTGTTACGGTTACTTGATCTATTTGAAATAAAAGGTTTACCCTTTTCTTCACGCATATTAGTTTTACTAAAAGTAACTTAATTGAAAGATAAGTTTTTATTATCGGATAGTAAATTGTTTATCGAAGTTAAACAGATTGTTTGGATAAAAATATAAATGGAACACTGATAACACGGACTTTCTTGCTGCAAACAAGTTAAGCGGATTTGCGCTGATTAAATTCGTGAAAATCTGCGTCATCCGCGTTCTATTGAATTATTACTAAAACTATCACTCACTGCAAATTTTTCTTCCAGAAGTGTAATTGCCTTTCAACTTCTTTCGGCGAGGTGCTGCCGGAGGATTTACGATTTTCCACACACGAACGTGCGGTGAGATATTTATAAACGCCTTGTTCAAACTTCGAAGAGATTTTTTTGTAATCTGCAAGCAGTATTTCATTCAACTTTTTATTCTGATCCCAGCAAACTGCTACAATTTTTCCTACAATGTGGTGTGCTTCCCTGAAAGGAACATTCTTGCGGACAAGATAATCAACAAGTTCAGTTGCGAGCGAGAGATCACCATCAAGTTCTTTTTCGAATCTGTTCTTTCTGAAGTTCGTATGCTTCAATAATTCTGATGAAAGCAGCAGACAATCTTTTGTTGTGTTCACTGCTTCGAGAAGATGCACTTTATCCTCTTGCATATCGCGGTTGTATGCAAGCGGAAGCGCTTTCATAATTGTGAGCAGACCGAATAACGAGCCGTAAACTCTTCCAACTTTTCCGCGCACAAGTTCGGCAATATCCGGATTTTTTTTCTGCGGCATCAAACTACTTCCAGTTGCAAACGAATCATCGATATCTGCAAAACCAAATTCTTGCGAACTCCACAAAACCATTTCTTCCGAAAAACGGCTGAGGTGCATCATAATAATTGAACATGCGCTGATAAGTTCGATCATCACATCACGGCTGCTGACCGCATCGAGTGAGTTTTCAACAATGCCATTCATGCCAAGAAATTTTGCAACGAGGTTTCTATCCGTGTTTAATGTAGTACCGGCAAGTGCAGCGGCACCGAGCGGAGATTTATCCGCACGTTTCATACAATCGTTCAAACGTTCAACATCGCGGTCAAGCATCGAAATGTAAGCAATCAATTGATGGGCAAACAAGAGCGGTTGTGCCCGTTGTAAATGTGTGTAGCCGGGAATAATTGTGTTTTTGTATTGTTCTGCTTTTTCGAGAAAAGTTTTTTGAATCGATCGCGTTAATTTTATCAGCTCTTTGATTTCTTTACGCATGTAAAGTCGTTCATCAAGCGCTACTTGATCGTTTCTGCTTCGCGCGGTGTGTAGTTTTTTTCCTACGTTACCAATTTTTTCAACGAGTCTTTCTTCAATCAACGAATGTATATCTTCTTTCCGCCAGTCAAGTTTCAGCTTGCCCGAAGAAATTTTTTTTCGAATCCCATCGAGTGCTTTGATAATCTTTTTACTTTCGCTCAATGAAATTATTTTCTGCTTTGCAAGCATTCGAACATGTGCTTTACTTCCATCAATATCTTCGTTGTAAAGTTTTCCGTCGATATCAATTGATGAAGAAAACTTGAGCGCAATTTCTGCGAGTGGTTTTTTGAATCTACTGTTCCAGATTGCCATTGTTCATCCCGGAGGTTATCACAAAAGTAACTGCTCAAAAATAATTATGCTACTGCATTCTTTCTTCCGTTCAAAACTTTTTGTGTTACACGGTTGTATGTTTTTAAAGGCAAGCCGTAAATTTTTATGAATCCTTCAGAGGCTTTATGATCAAATTGATCTTCCGCCGTGTAAGTTGCAAGTGCCGGATCGTATAATGAGTAAGGTGATGTTCTACCAAGTACTCTTAAAGTACCTTTGTAAAGTTTTACTTTCACAAGTCCGGTAACACGTTCTTGCGTTTTATCAACAAACGCTGATAATGCTTCTCTTAAGGGTGAGAACCAAAGACCATTATATATAAGATTAGAAAATTCATGTGCTACAATTGATTTATAGTGCATTACTGATTTTTCCAATGTTAATCTTTCAAGTTCTTTGTGAGCAAAATGTAAAATTGTAGCTGCCGGCGCTTCGTAAACTTCTCTTGATTTGATTCCAACCAATCTATTTTCAACAAGATCAATTCTTCCGATAGCATTCTTAGCACCGATTGCATTAAGAAATTTTACAAGCGAAATGCTTTCCATTTCTTGTCCGTTTACTGCTGTCGGGATTCCATTTTCAAATTCGATTGTTACTTCGTCAGATTCGTGATGTGCTTTTTCGGGTGAGATGGTCGATTGAAACGCATCATCCGGCGGTGGAATCATCGGGTCCTCAAGCACACCGCATTCAATACTTGTTCCCCACAAATTTTCATCAATTGAATATGGATTTTCCTTTGTGGCTGCAACCGGAATATTATTTTTCTTAGCGTACTCTATCTCTTCTTCTCTCGATTTAAATTCCCATTCTCTTAAAGGTGCAACAATTTTCAAATCCGGTGCAAGCGCACCAACGGAAACCTCGAAACGTACTTGATCATTTCCTTTACCGGTACAACCGTGAGAAACCATATTCGCATTTTCTTTAAGTGCAACTTCAACCAGGGCTTTTGCAAGCAATGGTCTTCCAATTGATGTAGCCATCGGGTAAGCATCTTCGTACATAGCCCCGGCTTTTAACGAGGGATAGACATATTCCTCTAAAAATTCTTTGCGGAGGTCCTGGATATAAACTTTTGATGCGCCGGATTTAAGAGCTTTTTCTTTCAAGCCGGTTAATTCTTTTGTTTGACCGAGATCGCCGGTAAAAGTAATGATCTCGGCATCATAATGATTTTTAAGCCAGTGAACCATAACGGATGTATCCAAACCACCCGAATATGCTACGACAATTTTGTTCTTGCTCATTTTAAGTTATTCCTAATATTGTTTTTAATTGTTCTATTACTGTTTTCAATTTTTTAATTGAGCGCGGAATTACAAGTATCGTATCATCCCCGGCGATAGTCCCGAGTATATCCAGTTGATTTTGTTTATCAAGAAATACTGCAACACCTTGTGCTCTACCGGTAAAAGTTTTCAACACTATCAACTGTTCGTTGCAGTCGATAGACACTACTTCTTCTGCAATATGATTTTTAATTGCATTCTGGGCACCTGAATCGGCAATTTTATAAACCGCACCATCAGAAGTAGGAACACGTACCACGCCAAGTTCATTCAAGTCCCTTGATAAAGTTGCTTGCGTTACTTTAACCCCATTCTGTTTCAAAAGTTTTACAAACTGCGTCTGGTTGTGAATCTCTTGCGAGTTGATCAATGCTTTAATAAGCGAGTGACGTTTGTTGATATCTTCAATTTTTTTACTCATGGCTTTTCTCCTTTATTTTAATTCCGAGCCCGACGCAGTCGGGAGAAGAATCTCAGAACTCGTATTAGTAGGAGATTCTCCCATAGGGATGCCTTCTGCATTCGTCGTCCCGATTTCATAGGGACTCCTCAGAATTTAATCGCTCACTATTTCAGTTCCCACCCCTTCTTCCGTGAATATTTCAAGAAGAAGTGCATGCTCAATTCTACCATCTACAATGTGAACTTTACCAACTCCGGAATCCAATGCACTTAATGCGGATTCAACTTTCGGTATCATCCCACCGTTAATAATACCTTTATCAATAAATTCAACCACTTCTTTTTCGGTAAGATGGGAAGCTAATTCATCATTTATCTTAACACCTTCAACATCGCTCATATAGACAAGTTTAACTGCATCGATAGCACCGGCAATTGAACCGGCAGCAATATCTGCATTCACATTATACACCGTTCCGAATTCATCAACACCAAGCGGTGCAATTACGGGCATGTAACCATCTTTCAATAAATTTTTAATTAGTATATCATTCACATCCGTTACTTCGCCGACAAATCCCAAATCTTCTTTATCATATTTTTTAACCTTCAACAGATTGCCATCGACACCGCTAACACCAACAGCTCTGCCGCCGTTGACATTGATTCTTCTAACTATATCTTTGTTAATGGAACCGGCAAGCACCATTTGAACGACTTCTCGCGTTTTATGGTCTGTATAACGTTGCCCGTTAACAAAATTGGTTTTGATATTTAACTTATTAGAAAGCGAGGTAATCTCTTTTCCGCCGCCGTGAACAACAACAATATTGATCCCTATCTTACGAAGCAGAGTAACATCTTGCGCAATCATCGATTTCAAATTTTCTTGTTCCATCACAGCGCCGCCGTACTTAATAACAAAAGTTTTCCCTTCAAACTGCTGAATGTACGGCAGTGCTTCTATCAGCACATCTTCCTTTTTGAAAATTGGAAATGTCACGTTCTATAACTCCCGTTAATCTTTACGTACTCTTCGGAAAAATCGCAAGTCCAGCAAGTTGCGTTTGCATTCCCCGAATTTAGTTTTACCAATAAATCAATATGTCTGTGCTGCAATGTTTTATTAGCTTCTGCATTCGGTAACGTTACATTATAATTCTGTTTTAAGATTTGAGTACCATTAATAATTATCTCAAATTTTGCCGGGTCAAATTCAATTCCCGAATAACCGACAGCGGCTATAATTCTGCCCCAGTTAGCGTCTTCACCGTGTATTGCGGTTTTAACAAGCGGCGAAAGAGAAATTGTTCTTGCGGCTTTTACCGCGTCGCTCTCCGTAAGTGCTCCTTCAACGTTTACCTCTATCAATTTTGTTGCACCTTCACCATCTTTAACAATATCAATAGCCAGTTTTTTAAGAAGCTTAAACAGTTCTTCTTCAAATATTTGATACGATTCACTTCCTTCCCGAATTCCTACACCCGACGTACCGTTTGCCAGCAATAACACCATGTCGTTTGTGCTTGTATCCCCGTCAACAACAATTCTATTAAAGGTTTGTTCATTAGTTTTTTTCAGCAATGATTGTAAAACATTT
>DYJK01000163.1 GCA_020723165.1 Melioribacter roseus
GAATTCATAATATTTCTGATGATGCTCACTGGACTCAAGAATTGTTGAAAGAAACTGGGGTTGTTGTTGTGCACGGCAGCGGATTTGGACAAGTACCCGGTACAAATCATTTCAGAATTGTTTTTCTGCCGCCTGAAAATATTTTAGAGAAAGCATACAAAGCAATTGCACAGTTTCATGAAAAATATGTAGAGAAGTTTGAGAAACAATTTGTAAAATAATTTCAACAAGATGTAAAGACGTAATACCTGTCAAGACACGTTTTCCCGAGGCAGTGGAATGTTCCCAATATAATGTTGTAGAGACGTTCATTGAACGTCACTCGAATTTTGTTTTTGAAGGAAAAAGTATATACTTTTGATATAGATTATTAAGGTAAAAAATGGAAACAGCAAAATTATTTACAAATGGAAAGAGCCAGGCAGTGCGTTTGCCAAAAGCATACCGCTTAAAGGGAAAAGAAGTTGGTATTACAAAAATTGGTAATGCCGTAATTCTATATCCAATTAAAACAAAGTGGGGTGCACTTGTAGAGAGTCTTGATAAATTCAGCGATGACTTTATGGAAGAACGCAAACAGCCTGAACTTGAAGACAGAGAAGATTTGTTCCTATGAAATATCTTCTCGACACAAATATTTGTATCTATATCATAAAGAAGAAACCGGAAGCAGTAATCAAAAGATTTCTTAAGATGAAACCGGATTCAATTGGTATCTCAAGCATTACTATTTCAGAACTTTATTATGGGGTGGCTAAAAGTTTTAAGCCAAATGAAAATGCAATTGCACTGGAACAGTTTGTTCTTCCTTTAACGGTTATAAATTTTAATAAAGAAGATTCAATTGCTTATGGAAAATTACGAGCACGATTAGAACAAAAAGGAAAATTAATTGGTGCGATGAGTATGCTGATCGCGGCTCAAGCGTTGAGTAGAGATTTAATTTTGGTAACAAACAATGAACGAGAATTCAAAAAAGTTGAAGAGCTTGTTGTAGAAAACTGGGTGTAAAGAAGCCAAAGGTTTTACCGCTCCCCGGGACATGGCGTCTCAAATAATCTACTTTAGACAGCATCTATAACGTCTCTACAAAAAAATATTTTGGATTAAGTTTATAACACAATTGCACGCCACCATTAAAAATATGTTGAAAAGTTTAAAAAGGTTAATGTAAAGTAATTGATAAAATGCAGAAGCACTCCTATTATTTTCCGTCTTTGGTTTAGGAACGTCTTAAAAATTTCACTTCAAATTAGAACAGTTTTATTATTTCTTCTTTTTCAACCCGGTTTATATTAGCAACTTCATTGATAATATTATTTAATGTGCCGATTTTGATAGGTGAGTGGTTGGGAATTGTTATATGGTGTTCATTTTCAGAAAGCTTTAAAGTCAGCCGAATATGACTCCCTTTCTGCCGTGTAACTTGATATCCGAATTTCGAGAGTACTTTTATTAACAAATCGGCAGAGACATCTCGCGGAATTTTCATGCAGCAATTACTTCTTCTTTGATGTAGTGCAGCCGGATAATTTTAGGCATTTCGTCTTCAACAAAATGGCAGCTAATAGCTTCTTTAATGTTTGCTTTTAAAGCTTCAAGGTCGTCTGCTTCGGTAAATATTGAATACCCGAGAGCTTTAGCTTCGAATCCGCCGTCTAGTGATTCTTCTATTATAAAGATTATTTCATTTTTCATAGAAATTTTCTTTTGTTTGTTAAAAATATACATTAATGATGCATATTATACAATAACCATTTATTTTCGTTTGCAATGGTTGACAGCCGGTTCTTTATTGAATTGAGCTATTCTACTAAGTTTGATTGGGTTAATGCCATTCTCTATATTTGTCCATCATTTTAATACTATTTGCGAAATAATCCCACTTGAAAAATATAAACATCACACAATTACCCAACGGAATACATGTAATCTCGGAAAAGATAACTCATGTAAAATCTTTTTCGCTTGGCTTTTGGTTTAACGTTGGTTCACGGGACGAAAATTCCATTAACAGCGGTATAAGTCATTTTCTTGAACATATGTTTTTTAAAGGAACAAAAACTCGTTCGGCAAAAAAAATATCGGAAGAAATTGAGTCACTCGGCGGCTACTTAAATGCTTTCACTTCAAAAGAGCATACATGTTTTTACGGTAGAGGAATGAGCGAGCACATCGAAAAAACATTTGAGGTTCTTGCAGACATGGTTCAGAATTCAGTTTTCTCGCCAAAAGAAATTACTAAAGAATCTCAAGTTGTAATAGATGAACTTTACGATATAGAAGATTCCCCGGATGAATTGATCTTTGACAAATTTGAAAGTAATGTTTTCAATGGTAACACGCTTGGGATGCCGATAATCGGTACTGAAAAAAATATCCGCTCGTTCAAACAGAAAGATTTAATCAATTTTGTAAATGAAAATTATACGTTGGACCGTTTTTACATTGTGGGTTGTGGAAATTTTAAACATAACGACTTGCTGAAATTCACCGATAAATATATAACTAAACATTTCAAAGCGACTAATAATAAAAAACGTGAGTTGAAATTAGGGCAATATTCCGATTTGTTTGTAGAAAAAGAAACACAGCAAGTTCACTACATTCTTGGCAAAACAACTTATGGATTCGATGATAAGAGGAGAATACCGGTAAGCGTTCTTTCGCATATTTTGGGTGAAGGAAGCAGTTCGCGATTATTCCAAAAGATAAGGGAAGAAAACGGGATTGCTTACCAAATCAACACGTTCTTAAATTCCTTCTACGATATATCTACATTTGGTGTTTATCTTTCAACAAATGAAAAATCCGTGCACAAGGCTCAAAACTTGATTTATCAAGAATTAAAAAAAATTAGAGAGAAAAAGGTTAGCGAGGAAGAACTTAGCAGAGCTAAAGAATACTTGATCGGTAACATGTTAATGAGTCTTGAAAGTACAACTAACCGTATGCTGAGAATTGCTCAATCTATGATCTACTATAATAAGATAAGAACTGTTGAAGACACAGTTAGGAAGATACAATCGGTAACCCGTGAAGAGATTAGAGAATTTGCAAATGAGTTATTTTCGCCAGGAGATAAATTAATTTTGCCGGGCATGGCAGAAAAATTTGGAAATAGTGCTTTAACAAGAGTAATTTTAAGTCCAAAAAATTTATTGTTACAACGTGCAGCATAAAAGGGATTGATATGCCTAAATTTATTGTCGATGGTAAAGAGATAGAATTTCAACAAGGACAAACAATTATTGAAGCAGCAAAAGCAGCCGGTATTAAAATACCTCATTTTTGCTGGCACCCAAGTCTATCAATATCCGGTAACTGCCGCGTATGTCTTGTTGAAGTTGAAAAAATGCCCAAACTTGTAATTGCTTGTTCTACATATGCAACGGAAGGAATGGTTGTTAATACAAAATCTGAAAAAACTCTTGAAGCACGTAATGCAGTAATGGAATTTATTTTGATCAACCATCCACTCGATTGCCCTATATGCGATGAAGCTGGCGAATGTAAATTACAAGAATATGCATATGCACACGGAAAAGGTGAAAGCAGATTCGAAGAAATCAAAAATAGAAAAGAGAAAAGAGTTCAACTTGGACCGCATATTAAATTTGACGGTGAACGCTGTATTTCTTGTTCACGCTGTATAAGATTTTCTGATGAAATTGCTAAAGCAAATCAGCTTACATTTATTAAACGAGGAGATAGAGTTACGATTACAACTTTCCCCGGAGAATCTTTCGATAATCCTTATACATTAAATACTGTTGATATTTGTCCGGTTGGCGCTTTAACTAACAATGATTTCCGCTTCAAATCCCGTGTATGGGAAATGTCCTCCAATAATTCAGTTTGTATCGGTTGCGCTCGCGGATGCAATACTGAAATTTGGGTTCGCAACAATGAAATATTAAGACTAACTCCGAGACGCAATGATGGAGTGAACAAATACTGGATGTGCGATCACGGCAGATTAAACACTTTCAAGTTTGTTAATTCTGAAGACAGAATTGATGGTGCATTTGTTAGGAAAGATGGACAATTAGTAAAAAATGAATGGGAAGCTGCAATAAATTATGCTGCAAAAGAATTGAAGAAATTTAAAGCAAATGAAATTGCATTTATTGGTTCTCCGTATTCTACATGTGAAGATAATTTTGTAATGCTCAAGTTTGCTAAGTCTATTGGTGTAACAAATATTAATTTTTTAGAACACATTATACCCGGTAATCAAGACGATATTTTAATCCGTGAAGACAAAACTCCAAATTCTTTAGGAGCCGAATTAGTTGGTATTAAATCGGTATCAAACGGATCAAATACGGACGCCACATTAAGATCAATTAAAGAAGGTAAAATAAAAGCATTATATGTAATGGAAGATGATGTTGCATCTTTCAGCGATGAATGGGAACAAGCACTTGGTAAACTCGATCTTCTGATAGTCAATGCTGCTAATCAAAGTAAAACTACTCTTCTTGCTGATATATTGTTAGGTGCTTCAACATTTGCAGAGAAAAATGGAACGTTTGTAAACTTTCAAGGTATAGTACAGAGAATTAAACCGGCAGTTGCTACCGAAGAAATGGACAGGGCACTTGATGGAATGAACATGAGCCGTTGGGACAAATTCGGTACAAAGTATGACCGCTGGATGCAAGGTCACAAATATAATTCAAAACCGAGCTGGAAAATTTTTACCCTTCTTTCTATTGAATTGAACGGCAAATTAAAATATGAAATGGCTGAAGAAATTTTTAACGACATTGCAAATTCTGTAGAGAGCTTTAAAGGATTGGATTTTGATTTGATTGGTGAACAAGGAATTCAAATAAAAAATGTGAATGCCGGGAAACGCATGGAAGTTAAAAATTTCTGATCTGGAATTTGTAATTCACTACCCGGTACTCTGTTCGGCGTACCGGGTTCAGTTTTTAAGGAGTAATAATGAGTTTATTTGAGATTATAATTATTTCATTAATCAAGATTGTGATAGCAGTTGTTGCTCTGCTCTTGACAGTGGCATATCTGGTTTATTTCGAAAGGAAAATTAGTGCGTGGGCACAAAACAGAATTGGTCCCAACCGGGTTGGATTTCACGGCTTACTTCAACCATTCGCAGATGTATTTAAACTTTTATTGAAAGAAGATATTGTCCCCGATGCTGCTAATAAACCGCTTCACACATTAGCGCCATTCATAGCGTTGTTTGTTGCTTTTGCTACTTATGCAGTTATTCCGATTGGCCCGGCAATCCACATTTTTGGTTATGATATTAATTTAGTTGTTGCCGATGTTAATATTGGGGTTTTATATGTGTTAGCATTAACATCACTCGGTGTATATGGAATAACATTCGCTGGCTGGTCGTCCGGTAGTAAGTATTCGCTTCTTGGCGGTGTCCGCTCATCTGCACAAATGATATCCTATGAAGTATCAATGGGATTCTCAATTGCCGGTGTGTTATTACTTTCGGAATCATTGCGTCCGATTGATATTGTTAATTCACAGTACGGCTGGATGTGGAATGCAATTGTTCAGCCGATAGGATTTATAACTTTTGTTGTCTCGGCATTTGCAGAAACAAACAGATTACCGTTCGATTTACCGGAAGCAGAACCGGAATTGGTTGGCGGCTATCATACTGAATATAGCTCATTTAAATTTGCCGGATTCTTTTTAGCCGAATATGCAAACATGATTATTGCAAGCTGCATGATAGTTACACTATACCTTGGCGGCTGGCAGATACCGTATATAGATAAATTGGGATTAGGTGTTACGATTACTACACTTTTACAAATCGGTGCATTTATTTCCAAAGTCGTGTTTATGCTATTCTTTTTCATGTGGGTAAGATGGAGTATCCCGAGATTTCGATATGATCAATTGATGAACCTTGGCTGGAAAGTTATGTTCCCGTTATCGCTGGTTAACATTGTTTGGGTTGCAGTGTTAATAATGTTGTTTAATTAAAGAGTACAAAGGAAGTTATGACAGTAAAAAAGAGAACTGAAGATTTAACTTTTTTTCAGAAGATATATGTTGCTGAAATAGGACGCGGATTGATGCTCACATTGAAAAATATGTTCCGTCCAAAAGTTACTATGCAATACCCCGAAGTTAAATTTATACCTCCGGCATCGTACCGCGGTCGTCCCGTTCTTGTCCAAGAAAATAATGGTGTGGAAAGATGCGTCGCATGCGGATTATGTTCGCGTGTTTGCCCGGCACTTGCAATCGAAGTGCAAGCATCTGAAACTGAACTTGAAAAGGAGCGTTACCCCGAAAAATTTGAAATCAATATGCTGCGCTGCATCTTCTGCGGATTTTGTGAAGAGGTTTGCCCCGAAGAAGCAATTGTTATGAGTAAGGATTACGAATTAGTCTTCACGAATAGAGAAGATGCGATCTATGATAAAGATAAATTACTAACCTCAGTCGATAAATTGAAAGACCGCCTCGAATTTTTAAGAAAGTTCAAATAATAAAAGTAAGTCATCAAAGCCCCGATTAATTTGTGCTTTCGGTTTTATAAATTTTTTATTAGGTTGAATTCACAATCTGCTTCTGGGGAAATAGATGTTCTCAAAAGTATATTCTGCCTCTACATTTGGAATTGATGCTTACAAAGTTGAAGTTGAAACCCACAGCGAAAAGCAACTCCCGTCCATTACAATTGTTGGTTTACCTGATAACGCTGTTAAAGAAAGTAAAGAACGTATTACCGCCGCACTTAAAAATACCAACATAGAACTTCCGCTAAAAAAAATAACGGTAAATCTTGCACCGGCAGATGTTAAGAAAGAGGGGAGTGCATTTGATCTGCCGATAGCAATAGGCATTTTATCCTCAAATGAAATAGTGCACTCTGAAAAACTTGAGGATACACTCCTTCTCGGCGAACTTTCACTCGATGGGACGCTCCGTAAAGTAAAAGGAGGTCTGCCTATTGCGGTGGAAGTAAAAAAACTCGGTATAAAAAATTTCATACTCCCAAGAGATTCTGTTAAAGAAGCATCAATAGTTGAAGGTGTAAATGTTTACGGTCTAGAAAATTTAACCGAAGTAATTCAATTCCTGAATAATGAAAATCATTTTGAACCCGTTTACACTGATAAAGATGAAGTTTTCTCGCAAGTAAATACATATCATTTGGATTTCTCCGATGTAAAGGGACAGGAAAATGTAAAACGTGCATTAGAAATTGCCGCTGCCGGCGGTCATAATATTTTGATGATCGGTCCTCCCGGCTCAGGTAAAAC
>DYJK01000013.1:0-23738 GCA_020723165.1 Melioribacter roseus
TGTAAAAACAAGGATAGATAGGTCGAATTGAAACGATTGTGTGAACGAGTGTTAATGCTTTTCCTGGCAAGCCGATTCATTCCCTTAAACGAGATGAATGGGAAGAGATCATTACCCACTTCGAATTTTGGAAAATCCAAACACGAGTAAATCGAAATTTCCCACTCCACGGCACTCCGTTGCTTATTCCAGACTGGATGCTCATCCCGTTAATAACTGCTGTATTACCATAAGTACGGATTTGTACATCTTTGTTAAAAATTTCTCCGTTTTGACGTGAACGGCTGGAAAGGTCGCTAAGATAATCTTCTTTTTGCTGAATTCTCCCATCAGAGTGAATAAGTATCCAGTCGTCAGATAAAAGTGAAGACAAATTTTTATAATCGCCAGAAAGTCGCAGTGAATTCCATAGTGAGTCCGATTTCATCAACTCTTTTTCGCTTTGTGATGAAATTATATTGATTGCAATTAAGAAAAAAAGTGAAAATAATTTTATAGTATTCATATTTTATTTTACTAAAAAAGAAACCGCCCGGTGGCGGTTTCAATTAATAAACAATTACATATTACTTATAATCGCTCGTCCAAAATCCGAACAACCAACTTCAGTAGCACCTTTCATTAAGCGAGCAAAATCGTAAGTAACTTTTTTCGATTTGATAGTTTTGCTAATTGCTTTCTCAATAAGTTTAGCTGCTTTGTTCCAACCAAGGTATTCGAGCATCATCACTCCAGATAGAATAACAGAACCGGGATTTATTTTATCCAACCCGGCATATTTAGGTGCAGTGCCGTGTGTCGCTTCAAATACTGCGCAATGGTAACTCATGTTGGCACCCGGTGCAATTCCAAGTCCACCAACTTGTGCAGCACATGCATCCGACAAATAATCGCCATTCAAGTTAGGTGTTGCGACAACGTCATATTCATTTGGTCTCAACAAAACTTGCTGGAACATACTATCTGCAATTCTATCTTTGATTAAAATTTTCCCTTCGGGCATTTTACCATTATAATTTTTCCATAATTCATCTTCAGTAACAATTTGATCAGCAAAATATTTTTTAGCTGTTTCATAACCCCATTCTTTGAATGAACCTTCGGTAAACTTCATAATGTTACCTTTATGCACCAGGGTAACACTCTTCCTTTTATTGGCTAGTGTATATTCAATTGCTTTCTTAACCAATCTTTCAGTACCGAATTGGCTCATCGGTTTTATACCGATACCTGATTCTACGCGAATATTTTTATCAAATTTTTTGTTGATGTATTTGATTAGGTCGGTTGCTTCTTTTGTATTCGATTTGAACTCAATGCCGGCATAAACATCTTCGGTATTTTCCCGGTAAATAACCACATTTAAATCTTGAGGTCTCTTAACTGGGCTTGGAGTACCTGAATAATATTTTACCGGGCGGACACAAGCAAAAAGATCTAGCACCTGGCGCAGTGTTACATTTAGACTTCTAATTCCTCCGCCAACCGGCGTTGTTAACGGTCCTTTAATTGCAACTACATATTCTTTAATTGCATCCAGGGTTTCATTGGGCAGCCATTGATTTTTACCATAAGTTTTAACAGCTTTTTCACCGGCAAAAATTTCCATCCACACAATTTTCTTTTTACCACCATAAGCTTTTTGAACCGCAGCATCAAAAACCATTTTGGATGCAAACCAAATATCAGGACCGGTTCCATCTCCTTCTATAAAAGGGATTATCGGGTTATCCGGAACTACCAGTTTCTCATCTTGAATAGTAATTCTTTCACCTTCATTTGGAACAATTATTTTTTTGTACTTTGACATTTATACTCCATGATTATTCTGACATTTTTTTCAATTGTTTTGTATATAGAAATAATGTAACAGCTCCTATTAATGTTGCAAACCATAACGTTACTGATCTTACAATGATTGTTGATGCAAACGCAACTTCACTTTTTATCCCGAAATTAATTAACAAAAAACTAAGTGACCCTTCAGTAACTCCCAATCCACCAGGCAGCATAGAAACGGCACCGGCAATTATCGAAAACGCATAAACAAAGAACGGATATTGCAATGAAATATCCAGATCAAAATTAATTAGAATAAGGTAAAATCCAAAACACTCAAATGACCATGATAAAATACTATTCATTATCATCGGAATCAGGTGTGATGTTTTTATCAATAAAAATGATGATTCATACGATCTTAAAATATTATTGGATTGTTTTTCTATGAACGGAATTTTTTTTAATATATTCAGAATTACAGAGAATAGTTTTTCATTTGAGATTATAAATACTATTAGTAACAGCACTATTAGGACTATAACTATTAATACCTTTGAGTAATGGAATAGTAAAGCGCCAATTGCTGCAATTATCGTCAGAGCAAAAAAATCTGTTAATCGTTCGGCGAAAACGATCGGCGCTGTTTTAGTTATCGGCTCGTTATAGATATCTTTCAGCAACAGCGACTTAATTACCTCTCCCATTTTTGCCGGTGAAACCGACATTACCAATCCCGACAAGAATATTTTTATCGAATCGGGTCTTGAAACATTAATCTTAAGAATTCTTAAATAATACTCCCATTTTAAATACCTAAAGAAATAATTACATAATGATAGTAAAATTAGAATGGGCAGCAGTATCCAATCGAAATTCTTAAAAGCAGCTAGTATTGAATCAACATCCGATAATATACCTATCGCAACAATAACAAGAGCCGTTATAAGAAGGGATAATAAAATGTTTCTTTTTATTTTTTCAATCAATTCACAAAACTTTAAATAATGATATATATAATTTTGATAATGGCAGACCAACTACATTATAATAACAGCCATCAATACTTTTAATAAACACTGCACCAAAATCATCCTGGATACCGTATGCACCGGCTTTATCCATGGGGCTGCCCGATGCAATGTAATCTTTTATTTCCTTATCTCTCAGTTTATTAAATGTTACTTCTGTTTTTTCATAATCAATTATCTTCTTATTGTTCTTTTTGTTGACTACTACAAAACCGGTATATACAGAATGAGTCTTCCCGCTCAATGATTTCAATATATTGAACGCATCCTTTTCATTTTTTGGTTTGCCGATAATTGTCTGATTAAGTACAACAATTGTATCGGCAGTTATTACAATTCCATCATTAACTTTTTTAATTGCTTCTTGAGATTTATGTAAAGCAAGCCTTTTTACTGTTTGAACCGGATGCTCACCATCAAGCATTTCTTCATGAAGGTTAACAGAAAATGATTTGAATTTTAGACCGATCTGCTTTAATAATTTTCGTCTGCGTGGTGATTTAGAAGCTAGATAAATTGGAAGATTTGTTTTGAACATAAAATAAAATTAACGAAATGAGAAAATGAAGGATAAGGATTACCTGAATAATGCTTTAATACTTCCCCATGTTCTTTTTGTTACACTAGAAACATTATGAGGTACTGCAATTTCCCATGTGTACGAAACAGAGCCGTCATTATCAACAATCTTTAATCGATAGACATAGAGTACATCACTCCCCTTAAAAGCAGTTTTATCAACAAATTCATAATTCCTACTGCCAAGAGGTTGTACAATTGCAATTTCAATAAAAGAACCATTAACTGTTTTTCTTTCAACAACGTAATGTTTAATATTGGTTTCAGATGATGATTGCCATTGAACTATTACATCACCATTCTGGCTGCGAGCAGTAAATTTAAGGATTTCAGCCCCGGCAAAAATTACCGTGCTAGTTGTCAGTAGTAATATGAGAAATTTTGTTTTCATGAACTATTTTCGACTCAAATATATCCCGATAAGATATTTTTGTCAAGTTTTATTTTAATCAAACTTTACGGTAACTCTCCCAATTACCATACCTAAATTTCAGTAAAATTACACCCCCGTATAGAATAACGTAAAAAGGCAAAGCCGCCCATGCACCAATCAATCCAAAACCAAACACAACACCCAATAAATATGCAATTGGAACAAATACAAACCAGTTGGCAACAACTTCGGCAATCATAACAAATAAGGTTTTACCGGCTGCTTGCAAACCATTAGCAAGTACAACACCAATTGAATAAAAAATCTGGCCTATCCCGGCAATTCGCAGTGCCGGTACGGCAGTTTCAATTACTGAATGATCATTAGTTGTGAGAATTAAGACTAACCTTGGAAATGCAAAAAAGATTAGACCTACGATCATTGTATATGCAGTTGCAATTTTACTTGTTTCATACCCGTAATATTTAGCCATTTTTATATCACCGCTTCCAATACTATTACCAACTAGAGTTTGTATTGCAATTCCGAAACCAAAACACGGCATAAGTGAAATTAATAATGCAGAGAAAATAACGTTGCTCGCAGCTTGTTCTTTTGTCCCGATAAATCCGGTGATAGCAATAAAACTTAAAAAGCCGACAAGAATAAAAATATTCTGCAACGAAACCGGCAAAGATATTTTGATAATCTTTGATGCAATTTCTTTAACAAACCGGAAATTCTTTAGGTAATGAAACTTATGTTTATACGATGGAAGTGCCGAAACAAATAAATAAAAAAATGTATCACAAACAGTTGCTAATGTTGAACCAAGACCGGCACCGGCCAATCCCATCCCCTCGTAACCAAAAGCTCCGTAGATAAAAATATAATTGAAAAATATATTTAAAAAATTTACGAGCACACCGGATATCATAAATATTTTCGTTTTACCAATACCAAAAAAGAAACCGCGATAAGAAACGGTCATCAAGAAAAAAGGAATACCCATAAAACGGTAATACAAATATTCCCCGGCAAGATTGCCGACTGTAGTATCTACAGCAAAAAAGTCGGCTATATCATACGAAAAGAAAACAACAATGAGTGATACTGCAATCCCGATAATAAGCGAGAGTATCAATGAAGTATTTAAAACTTCACCGCAACCATTATAATTCTTTTCGCCGTAACGTCTCGCAATTAAAACATGGGTTCCGGTAGCTAAGCTCGAAAACAAACTTACCACAGCCCATGTAGCAAACACACCAATACCCATTGCAGCTAAATTATACTCTGCACTATCAAGTCTGCCAACCATTGCGGTATCTACCAGGGAAACTATCATTTGAGTGGATAAACCGGCAATTGCCGGTAAGGCAAGCTTAAGTATGTAACTATGGTCTTCTGTAAAAGAAAAGATTTTCATAACGGGCAAAAATATTGAATTAAACCTACCCAACAAAAAAAATATTGATGGATAGCTGTATTAATTCGCTAAAATATCTAAACTAATCTGTTAACTATTTAAGGGGAATTTAGTATTTTAAGTTTGGTAGTTGCTTCATAATATATATGGAAAGCACTATGACAAAACAAGAAGAAATAAAATATTTAATTCACACACTCGGTATCAAACTGAGTATGATTGCCGAAAAACTCGGCATGAAAGTCCAAACTCTTTCCTTCTTACTAAACGAAAGCCTTGAATTTGATGATGATCTTTACAAGCAGATCAAACAGATAATTGATGAATACCAGTTCGAGTTGAATTTATTTGAAGGTGAATACAACGAAAGTTTGGATTTGTTCACAGATGAGAAAATTCAATCCGGCATTGGCGAGCGAATGCGCTGGTTTGCAAAGAAAAAATACGGAACACTCAAAAAATTAGCCGAGGCGATGAATATTTCCCCTCAACAGTTACAACAGTACATAAGCTGTAAACGCGAACCCGGTTCAAGAATACTTGCTAAATTATTACGACTTGGCTGCGATGTTAACTGGCTTCTTGGCGGAAGAGAATCGATTGAATCGTATAAAATTTATAAACTTGAAAGTGAATTAAGAAAATTACAGCAAAGTTTCCAGCAGATTCATGAAGTTGTTCAAAAAGTTGAGGGTGGACATTAATATTGTGGAGCTAAGGAGGTTCGAACTCCTGACCTCTTGAATGCCATTCAAGCGCTCTCCCAGCTGAGCTATAGCCCCATATCAAATAAGAACAATTTTATTTACAATTCAAATCTATCAATCGATTTCAATTTTGTCAAACCATTCTTAGATCCAATAAACCAAGAACAAAGCACCAGAAACCACTTACTTACTATACTTTAACCCTTTTTCATTGATTATTATATTCCACAATTCTTTGCCATTAGTATCATAAACAGTGCATTTAAGTGTACGGTCCTTTCTTTGACCAGTCACTTCAAATATAGAATAGTTTCTCTGAGTAAAGACTGTACCATCTACCCGCCAATCGTTTGGATAAACTTTAGATGGACCGGCTGTCATTGGTGATGTTGTTATATCATACAATGGATAAGCACCATCACGAACCATTTTTGTAAGTTCGGTTCTGTGAACATCACCGGTTAAAAAGATTACACTTTCAATGTTGTTCTGATGTATCAAATCCAATATTTTTTGACGCTCTTCAGGATAGGTTGAAAAATTTTCTCCACCAGGATTCGGATTAAGAAACTGTCCGCCAACGGCAATAACTTTGAAAGGTGCCTTGCTATAAGATAAATTATCAATCAACCATTTTATTTGTTCATCACCTAAAATTGTCTGTTCACCCGTTTTTCTGTAATTAGGTGATTTATAATAGCGGTCATCCAAAAGAAAGAAATCAATATCACCCCACTGGAAAAAAGTGGTAATACCGGGTTCCCCGTAAATACCATAAGATGGATTGGGCCAAAACAATTTGAAAGCTTCAAGAGTTTTTTCTTTGTTCCAAAAACCACGGTCGCTATCGTTCGGACCAAAATCATGGTCATCCCAGATAGCATAATTGTGAACAGAACCAAAAAGAGGCTGAAGTTCCGGTAACGATCTTGTATGGGTAAATCTTTTAACTATTCCGCTCCATGAGTCCCAATCAACTTCGCGTAAATAAGAATTATCGCCAAGCCATAGCATAAACTCCGGTTTGTGTTTATATATAGAAGTGAACACCTCATAATTATTGCCGTACGGTTCACCCGGTCTATCATAAACAGTTTCATTTACATATGCACAACTGCCGGCAGCAAATTTTATTATTGGCGGGTCTTCACGCCATTGCCATAATTTTTGTGTCTTAAATTTTAACTCATAATTTCTTTTAACTTTTTTGCCGTTTATGAAAAGTTCGTAATTATAAGATTGTCCGGGTTCTATGTTATCTGCAATCAGTTTGGCTGCAAATCCATTTTCTTTCTCCGTTGTAATTTCATCTGTGAAAAATTTCTTTTGTGTATCATTCACATTCCAATAAGCAATCTTCACTTTTGCCGAAGAATTTGTTTGTACCCATAGACTCACTTCACGCATTGCAGAATATCCAACCATGGGACCTGACTGCAATAAACTTTGTGCTGCAAGTTCAATAGATATTAATAAAATAAGAAGAAATATTTTTATAGTTCTATTCATAATATCCTCTTTTGTATTTCGGTTGCTTGCTAAAATAAAATTTTAAATTACTGAATAAAAGCATTGAATTGTTTGTTAATCAAGAATATCTTTGTAACAAATTTAATTAATAGCTGCCATGAATAAACCAAAGTTATATAATTTTTTCTTTGTTGTTCTATTTATATCATTCATCATTCTATCGGCATGTGACGATACAATTAACCAGGATGAACTTGATAATACAATAATTCCATCATCAAATGTAAGTTACTCCGTATATATACAGCCCTTGTTTAACGCCAGGTGCAATAATTCCGACTGTCATAATGATAGTGACAGAGCCGGTGGATTAAGTTTAACGAGTTATGCTAATGCAACTGAAAGTTACTTAGTTGTAGCTCCAGGTTCGCCTGATAACAGCACGCTAATATGGGCTGTTGAAGGTAAAACAACCGAACCGATGCCCCCGGTTGGTTTCAGACCATTAACAAGTAATCAAATACAAGGTATAAGAACCTGGGTTAAAGAGGGAGCGAAGAATAATTGAGAATTGCAAATGAAGAATTGAGAATTTTAATTAATACCAATTCTCAATTCGCAACTCTAAATTCTAAATTAATTAAAGCCATTTAATTTCCCGATACCAATCAATACTTCTTTTAATTCCATCTTTTGTAGAAACTTTGGGGACAAAACCCAATTCGGTTTCTGCTTTTGTAATTTCACAAGTCCAAGATTCTTGAACAAAATCTTTTGCCTTTTCTAGATTCATTGTAGCAGCTTTAGAACTGAACATAGCAAAGAATTGAGCAATAGCGGCAACAGTATAAACCAAAAAATGCGGCAGTCTTAAATAGAGAGCTTTCCTACCAAGTGCCTCCCCTATAAAACCTCCAACTTGTTTCCAATCATTAATTTCTTTTGCAGAAATAAAATATGTTTGGTTAACAGCTTTTTCAGAAACCGATGCGATGTAAATTCCATCAACAAGATCATTTATATAGACTAAGCTTAATACCTTTTTATTGAATCCGATTAAAGTCATTAAACCCATTTTATACATCTTAAATACAAGATAAATTTCAGTATCGCGGGGACCATAGACTGCCGGTGGTCTGATAATTGTAATCGGAAATTTATCCATGTACTTTTTTACAAGCTGCTCTTGGGCAAGCTTGCTTCTGCCGTAAGTAGTTATTGGATGTTCAAGAGTTTCCTCATTGCATATCTTATTATCATAAGAAGGACCGCAAGCTGTAAGACTGCTTACAATAATCACCCGTTTAATCTTTGTATTTACTTCACATAAAATATCAAGAAGACTACGGGTTGTTTCAACATTGCCTTTAAAATATCCTTCTTCATTTTTCGATTTAACAACACCGGCAATATGAAAAAGGTAATCAGCATCCGAAAAAACTTTTTTAAGATTTTCTTTATCGAATAAACCGCAGTTAATAATTTCTACCGGTTTCCCCTCAAGCCATCTTTTTGAACTTGTTTCTCTCAAAATACATTTAACATGATGACCTTCGCTTAATAGGCGATCAACAACGTGGCTTCCCACAAAACCCGAAGCACCGGTAACAACAGATATAATTTTAGGATTCATAGTGTTAATAAATTATTAATTTTCATTATATTGTTTAAGTTAATTGGTAATTCTAATTAAATAATTTTCATGCATATATAAAAATTAAAGAAGAAAATAATCTGGAGGAATATTGGAGGATCTATTTAAGAAGTGCTACGATTTTACCCGTGCAGATGAAGTTAAGGCAATGGGTTTTTATCCTTATTTCAGACCAATTGAAGAAAATGAAGGACCGGTAGTCCAAATTGAAGGTCGCAAAATTGTTATGGCTGGTTCAAATAATTATTTAGGTTTAACTGCACATCCCAAGGTTAAGGAAGCCGCTTTAAATGCTGTTAAAAAGTATGGTACCGGTTGTTCCGGCTCGCGTTATCTTACCGGTACGCTCGATTTACATATCGAACTTGAAGACCGGCTTGCAAAATTTTTTGGCGTCGAGGCTGTTTTATTGTTTAGTACCGGTTACCAGACAGCCCAGGGTATCATCCCAACTCTAGTTCAAGGTAGAAATGAGTACGTTGTTTCCGATAAGGACAATCACGCATGTATAGTTGCCGGACAAGTTATGGCAAAAGGAATTATGGCTAATCTTGAACGCTACAAACACAATGATATGGCAGATCTTGAAAGAGTTCTAAGCAAACTTCCTATTGAGAGTCCAAAGTTAGTTGTAAGCGATGGGGTTTTTAGTACCGGCGGAGAAATTGTTAATCTGCCCAAACTTGTTGAACTTGCTAAAAAATATAATGCCAAAACTTTGATCGACGATGCTCATTCCGTTGGAGTAATTGGAAAAGGCGGAAGAGGTACTGCAAGCGAATTCAACCTTGAAAAAGAAGTTGATTTAACTATGGGTACGTTCAGCAAAACATTTGCTTCCCTTGGCGGTTTTGTTGCCGGGCCTGAAAGAGTTATTAATTTTTTAAAACATCACTCATCGGCATTAATTTTTAGCGCATCCCCTACCCCGGCAGCAGTTGCTGCTGCTTTAGCTGCTTTAGATTTGCTAGAACAAGAACCATGGCGTGTAGAAAAATTAATTAGCAATGCAAACAGAATTAGAAAAGGATTTATTGAAGCCGGTTTCAAAGTTATCGAAGGAAGAACTGCTATTGTTCCGGTTATTGTTGGAGAAGATGGACTTGCATTCCAGATGTGGCGTAAATTATACGATGCCGGTGTTTTTGTTAATGTATTCATCTCACCGGGTGTTCCGCAAGGAAGGCAAATGATGCGAACATCATATATGTCAACACACGAGGATGAACATCTTGATTTCATAATCGAAACATTCAAAAAGGTTGGTAAAGAATTGGGGCTTATCTAACGTCCCCGGGATAAAAAGCATACTGAACAAGTATGCTTTTTTTATAGGTGTAAAATGTCGGATATAAAAATCAAAATTGTTAAAACTAAAAGTGAATTAAAGAATTTTATAAAATTCCCGTGGAAAATCTATCAGGATTACCCACATTGGGTTCCACCTCTTATTTATGATAGAGTAAAATTATTCAACAAAGAAAAAAATCCTTTCTTTCTGCACGCAGAAATGGAATTATTTCTTGCTGAGAGAAATGGCGAACTCGTTGGAAGAATTGCTGCTATTAAAAATGATTTACACAATCAATACCATAACGACAAAGTAGGTTTCTTCGGATTCTTTGAATCGATAAACGATCAAAATGTAGCCAACGAATTATTTGATACGGCTAAGGAGTGGCTTAAGTCAAAAAATTGTGATGCGATGCGCGGACCAGCCAACCCTTCTTCCAATGATGAGTACGGTATGTTGTTAGAAGGATTTGACGATGAACCAAGAATACTGATGCCTTACAACCCTGAATACTACTTAGAATTATGCGAGAATTATGGACTAATGAAAGCAAAAGATTTGAATGCATACAAGTTGGAATCGGATCGGGTTCTATCAGCAGATAAAATCGGGAGGATTGCGGAAGCAGCACAAAGGAGATCGGGTTTAAAAATTTCCGAACTCAATATGAAAAATTTTAATTCTGAATTAGATAAAGTAAAATATGTCTATAACAAAGCGTGGGCACCTAATTGGGGTTTTATTCCCATGACAGAACCTGAAATAGATGCCATGGCAAAGGATTTGAAACCGCTGGCAGAACCTTCGCTGGTTCTGTTTGGCGAAATTGAAGGTAAACTTGTTGGATTTGCATTGGTACTTTTGGATTACAATCAAATTTTTAAATCAATGAACGGAAAACTTTTACCATTCGGTTTTCTAAAACTTTTTACTCATAAGAAAAAAATTACATGGTCGCGCATCATTACACTTGGAATTATCCCTGAATTCCAAAAGAAAGGATTGGATGCAGTGTTCTATTGGGAAATAGTTAACCGCGCACGTAAACTTGGTATAATGCTTGGCGAAGCAAGCTGGGTTCTTGAAGATAACGATATGATGAACCGCGGTGCTGTTGCGATGAAAGGTTCTGTTTATAAAAGATACAGAATCTACCAGGTGAGTATTTAAACTATTTCAATGCCTCCTCATATTTTGAAATATGAGGCGGATCCAATTTCATAAGTTTGTTATAAATTTCTTTATCTGGATATTCAAGAAGATAGCGTGCAATCTCACCGGCTTTGGCATCGAAAAATACTTTCATCAATACACTTCTTGCGCTTATCTGGTCTTTAACCTTGTATAAATTCAACACCAATTTTGAAATGTTAATAATTGCTTCGGGTTTATCCTCTGTATCGTAAATATCAATTCCGTTGTAGTGATAATCAAAAATATCCGAACGTAGTTGCTGAAATTTTGCATTTACAAGATCATCAACCAATCCCCTTCTGTTATAGGTAGAACTTTCAGATTGCCAACCATCAGAATATTTTGTACTAGCACCACGTACAGCAATCTCGAGCGCTTTAGAAAATAATTCCGTACCGCCAAGACGATAATATGAATCCAGGTCAAATCCTATTATTATATACGCATAAAAATCGAGTAGACTTGTCAACGGGTCAAAATCAGTTTGGTTAAAATACATCGACTGATTTTTTTCATAAACAAATAGCCATGAGTTATCAAGAATATTTAACATCAAAGAATTCATTAAAGAACCTTCAATCGGTCTCTGGCTAACAACTACTAACTGTGCACCGTAGGACGTCTCATTATCCGCCCCGGTAAAGAAAATATTAAAATTACATTTGATCTTACTACCTTCCCACGACTGGCGCGTAAACTTTGTATTATTCAGATAATTCTGAATTTGATATTTAAAATTTTCCAATCGCTCCCTTGTCGCAACCGTAAGTTGTTCTGTGTTTATTTCTACAACAGCTTCTAATTCCTGACTATATATCGAAGTTAATGTGATAAAGAAGAACAACAAATAATATTTTTTCATTGTCAGCTCAATTTCTTAATATGAAAATAGAGAATTGAAAAATTTAATACAATCCTTTATGTTGCACCTATAATGAAACAGAAAATAACAATCACTGTCTTTCTACTTTTCATTACGGTACAAAGTTTCTCACAAGTTAATCCGGGTGCCCGCCAAATTGCTCTCTCTCACTCAGATGTTGCCGGCAGCGGAGATCCATTTTCTCTTTTCAATAATCCAGCCGGAATATCCGGAACGAACAATCGTGAAATCGGACTTTATTATTCCCCGGCACCATTTAGTGTGAAAGAATTATCTAATGCGTTTGGCTCTTATGTAGAACCAACTCCAATTGGTTCTTTTGGCGCCGGCTTTATGATTTACGGTTTCGAACTTTATAAAGAAACTAAAGTAGCTTTAGGGTATAGTAGAATTATTAACAATTCTTTTAGACTCGGCATTACAGCTTTATATAAAAATGTTTCTATCAAAAATTACGGCAACCAGGGATATGTTATAATAAATGTTGGTGGTATCGCCACTTTAACTAAAGAGATTAATATTGGTCTGAGCATTGAGAATATTACCAGGACTACGGCAGCAGATGAAGACGACCAGATACCGGTTGTATTAACAAGCGGTATCAACTATAAAGTTATTGAAGAAGTAGATACTTATTTAGCAGTTAGAAAAGAAATCAACTTCCCGGTATCACTTCACCTTGGTACTGAATACAGACCGATAGATTTTTTGGTGTTAAGAGTAGGCACGTCTACCGAAACCGATTCTTACTCAGGCGGCATTGGAATTTTATATAATTTTATTCAAGCAGATTACGCCGTAACTTCTCATCCAGATTTAGGATTAACACACCAATTTGGATTAATACTACGATTTGTTTCCGATAAACAATAAATGAAGATTTTTTTATTTATATCACTTTTTATTCTTACCTCGACTGTTTATACCCAGGTGGATACAACTTATAATCAATTAGAAGAACTTGATGATTTACTTGAAGACATTACCCGGGATAATGAAGATTCTCAAATCTTCGATTTAATTGAATACTACATAAACAATCCTATTAGATTAAACACGGCTTCAATCAGAGAATTGCAAAATTTACCTTACCTTAATTTTGCATCTGCAAGTGCAATCATACGGCATAGAAATCTACAAGGCGGAATTTATTCATTAGACCAGATGAAAAGTATTGATGGAGTAAGTGAAGACTTGGTACAAAAAATTCTACCATTCTTATTATTAGGCGATGAAAATAATATCTCCTTTTTTGAAGCTGTATCTCAAAAATTTGAAAATATAAAATTCCGATACAGAGCTCGAACTCAAAGCGATATCCAGGATCGTAATGCTTTTTTGGAAAACAAGTACTATGGTTCAAAACTAAAATTTTATAACCGTTTACAAATAGACGCTTATGATAAAATTGAAGCCGGTATCATTACGGAAAAAGATGCCGGTGAAAATTCTTACACTGATTTTTATGCTTATAATTTGAGGATAAAAGATGCGGCTTTTATAAAAGAATTAATTTTGGGAGATTTCATTTTTGAATTTGGACAAGGATTAGCTTTGTGGGGACCGTATTCATTCTCAAAAAGTTCGGATGTAATTGGATCCGTTGTTCGTAATGGTAGAGGTTCCATCCCGTATCTAAGCTCTGATGAAAATCAATTTCTTAGAGGAGCTGTCGTTAATTTTGAAGTTGATAATTTTTCTTTAACATCATTTTTTTCATCTCATCTGCTGGATGCATCTGTTGATACTTTAACTAATAAAATTAATTCGATCATCATTGACGGTTTTCATCGATATGATAATGAAGAAAAACATAGAGATATTGTAAAAGAAGAAGTAATTGGTTCTGCTATTAATTATTCATTAACCCCGGATTTTAAAATAGGTTTATTGTACTATCATTCCCGGTTCAATAGAGAATTTTCGATTAACTCCATTCTGGATGAAACCGGTCCTAATTTCAATCTTGTCTCCTTAAGTTATTCGGCTTCACTAAATAAATTATTCCTTTCTGGAGAATTTGCTTATAATTTTTCTTCAGTAGCTTCCATCAACACCACCGAATTACTCATCGATAAAAATATATCCCTTATTTTTTCCTTGCGTAATTTTCCAAGAAATTATCATTCTCCTCACGGAACATCCTTCGGTGAAAAAGGAACGGCTCAAAATGAAGTTGGATTTTATTCTGGCATCTCGTTAAAAACTGCTTACGGTAATTTCAATTTCTACTATGACCAATTTAGATATCCGCTCTATTCAAGCTCATACCTATTCCCATCAAATGGAAATGACTTACTATTATACTATACTTATAAGTTTCAACCCGGCACTGAAATACGGATCAGGTACAAAAACGAAAGTAAGGATGTATTAGAACTAATTAATTCAGAAAATGGGTTATCGAAACGAAAATCTGAGAATATTCGTGGTGAAATTCTTTACAAAGTATCGAAAAATATTTGGATGAAGACCAGGATTGAGTACGTTAAACTTTCACCAACTAACGAGCAAGACTACGAAGATGGATTTCTTGTTTCTCAAGATATTAAATATTCACTTCTATCCAGGTTGGTCCTTTACGGCAGATTCACACTATTCCAAAGCGATTCATATAATTCAAGACTATATGTTTATGAAAATGATTTAGTGGGTGTTATGTCGAACCCGGCACTCTATGGCGAAGGAATGCGGTGGTATTGCATGGCAAAATATTCAACTGATTTTGGGCTAGGATTATCAATCAAGTATTCCGAAATGTATAAACCAAACGAAAAAACTCTCGGCAGCGGCGATTCTGAAATTCAAGGTAATATTGATAACAGAATTAGTTTACAATTGGATTTTAATTTTTAGCATGTCGCCGGCAAAAAAGATTGAAACTGTCCTAACTTTCAAGGTTTGGGCTTTACTTATCAATTGAATCTGGTTAGCTTTTATGCTAACTTCGCAACATGAGAGAAGTAAACTTCTATCAAACAGATTCCGGGAAATATCCGGCAAAAGAATTTTTCGATTCCCTTACCGGAAAACAAACTCAAAAAATTAATCGGCACTGATGATATATGGGAAATCAGAATAATTTATTCCGGAGATATTTTCAGGTTATTAGGTTTCTTCGAACCAAATGGTAATTTTATGATAACAAATGGATTCGCAAAGAAAACACAAAAAACACTATTGAATGAAATTAAAATTGCGGAAGAAAGAAAAAGAAACTATTATGAAAGGAAAAAGAGAAATGAGTGATTTGAAAAAATATGTTGCACAAAGGAAAAAAGAAGATGCTGAGTTTGCAGAGAATTATGATATAGGCTATCAAAATTTTAAGATAGGTGTATTACTAAAAGAGTTACGTGAAAAATCCGGTCTAACACAAGAAGAATTAGCAACCAAATTGAAGACAAAAAAATCAGTTATATCAAGAATAGAAAATCACTCTGATGATATAAAACTTTCTACTCTTGGTCGTTATGCCAGAACTTTAGGAAGAAGAATTAGAATAGAAGTAGTGTAGGCCGAAGCTTCATCCTACAAAAATCACGGCCCCGAAGGCCTGAAAGACCATCGGGGTCTGCGCTGCTGTTGACAAAAAACCAAACATAAATTAATTTGTTGCCAAGTTTTTCCGGCTGCCATGCTTGTCTGCCGTATTTGTGGCGGAAACGGTTCATGGGAAAAAAGTTGTGAGGGCATAAATGATTTCTTCTCCGGTTCAGTCATTTCAACCATCTCGTTTTATTCTTGTCAATCAAACAAATTATTTTCATTCTGCCCTACCGCCAAACCACCACACGAAAAAAGTTTTTGTGGATAAATTTAACAACAATGACTCTTACGAATCTGTTGTAAAACTTTCTGCGTGCTCTGCGACTTCCAGCTATAAAACAGCGGGTAAACTTTGCGAGCTCCGCGTTTAATGGATTTGAACGCAAAGTCCGCCAAGAATACGCTGGCGAAGCCATCCCTTTGGGAAAAGACCGCGGAGGAAAAACTAGATTTATTTTATGCAACACGTTCTATACATATTTTTTAACAGAGGACTTGGAGTTAAAAATTTGTTAGACTGAATTATACTTGGAACGTAGATATGCAGAGTCTATTTTAAAATTGTACGAATAGAGAAAGAATTCTAAATAAAAGGAATATAGATATGCAAGCACGTGCATATCTATGTTCCAAAGACAACAATCACGTGCAGTATAAGTAATAGTTATAAGCCATAGTGTGAGATGGAAGTATTATTAATTTATATAGTAATAATGGTTTTGCCAATCTTGATTGGTATAATATCATCAATAGTATCTTCAATTTACTATTCTCTAAAGTTACAGAAATTACGTCCTAAAATATCTTCTATTAATTTACAAGCATTTGAATCCCATTTTTCGGCTCAAGTGAACAAATTTAATGATTTGAAACAAAATGTTGATTCAATTAAAAAGCTAATTGATGATAAACGAGATGCAAAGGAATCTATTTGGTATTATATAAGTAACGATTCAAATCATCAGAAAATGAAAACGCAACTAAATCCCAAAAGTAAAACAACCAGATACAGACGGTATTAATTATGCACAATGATGAACAAAAAAGACTTATCCACAAAATAAGTGAATATGATAATCTTGATTCTAGATTGAATGATTTACTTTCTGAGGTAAACAATAAACTCGCAGAACTTAAAAAACTACAGATAGAGATTGATAAAAATAATTCCGAAACAAAAGAACAGATCAAAAAAGAAAAAAACGATATTCAAAAAATAATTTCTGAAAAAACTATAGGTTTTCCCTGGCTTGCTGATGCAATTTCCCAATATTATGAGAGTCGTGATTTAAAAATTGCTGAGTTTATGGAAAATAAACTTCGTCCTGGTTTAAGTTCTGCCGACAGAATTAGGGAACTATCAAAAGATAAAATGGAATTCCAGAAAAAATTTATCTTAGCACGCAACATTTCCAAATATTATGAATCTTTATTCCCTTGGTTAACAGATTTTGTTGATGAAAGTATTGATGAAGTAATTCTAAAAGCTTTTACAATAGAAGAAATATCGGACGACGATGTTGACCCAGTCAATAATTATTTGACTAAAGGCGAATTTCAAAAACTATCTGTGACAGAAAGAAACCAATTAGCTCTTGATAGATATTGGAAAAGAAAAAAAACACCTTGGGAGATTGGAAGAGACTACGAAAGATATATTGGCTATCTCTATGAAAAAGAAGGATGGATAGTTAATTATCAAGGTATCGAGAAAGGATTAGAAGATTTGGGAAGAGATCTAATTTGTAAAAGGGGTAATACTATTGAAATTGTTCAATGTAAATATTGGCGCTCAGAGAGAACAATCCACGAAAAACACATCAACCAGCTGTTTGGAACAACCGTTGAATATTATATTAAGAACTTATCTGCAATAAACACAAAACCTCAAATTGATTTATTCTCTGGAATACTTGGAAATGATTTCTTAAAAGCAAAATTTATTACTTCTTGCTCTTTTTCAGAAACTTCAAAAATTTTTGCAAAAGCTCTTGGGATAGAAATCATTGAAAAATTTCCATTAGATGATTATCCCATAATAAAGTGCAATGTTTCTAGACGAGATAATTCTAAAATCTATCATTTACCTTTCGATCAACAATATGATAAAACAATCATAGAAGAGGAAAGAAATGAATGTTATGTCGGTATAGTCAAAGAAGCGGAAAGATTAGGATTTAGGAGGGCTTGGAGATGGGAAGGAAGTAATCGAAATGGCTTATAACAAGCCAATCAAGCGGACGCCGTTTTCGCATTTGGCATTTGTGTAATTATTGGCTTTGTTCTTCCGTGTAATGTTACTCTGTAAAGTAGTTCTGTTAAATAAAATTTTTACAAATCATTGGCAGTTGTTTTTTAAGTGGCATCGCTGTTCTGGGGCGACCGCTTATTGGCGACGCCGTTATGTTGCTGGAGAGTATAATGTATTCACAATTACAAAATAAGTATCCAAAGTCTTCAAAGACAATTTCGGAAATTGAAAAATTATTAGTTGAAGCTGAAAAATGGAAAGTTAATGAAGTATCCGCAAAAGGACCTCCTATTTTATATCTGTTAACTTGGAAATTGAAATCATATTTCCAAACTGTATTATATCGCGTAAATGATTTATCAGAAGAAAGTCTAAAAGCTTGGATTAATCAAAAACCGGCTGTATCATTTTTGCTAACAAGATCTGTTATAGAAACTACGGCTTATTTATTTGATCTTTCAGTGAAATTAGAAAATGAACTTGATGGGAATAAAAATATTAATAAACTCTCAGAATTGATTGATAGATGGAAATTCGGTGAAAAGAACATTAGTAATTTACCAAGCATAAATAATGTAATGACTATTGTGGAAACTCTTTCTAAAACGTTTCCTAAATTCGATGAGTCTTACTTTAAAATATCTTCGTTTTGTCACCCAAATTATTCAGCGGTTGGTATGTTGTACTCCAAACAGAATATGAATGATATGAAATTCGAAATCGGTTTTCAGTATGGGGTTCGAGAAGATTTGTTTGATATTATTGCTCTCTCTATCTATAAATCTCTAGAGATTATGAAACTAGCTAAGAATAAATTGGAAAGAATTTATCCAATAATTAATAAGCTAAATAAAGGTGAACAAGAGAAATAAAAACGCAACATAACCCGCAAATCAAAGCAACTGTTTAAAAACTACGCTGTTAACAAGTAAAAAAATCAAATCAAGCTTCTGGCTACAGAAGAACAAAATTTTTTCACACTAAAATTTTCTTACGGCAAATACTCCTTTGTGGGATTTTCTTCGTTCCTTTGGTTCCGATAGCACTTTCGAAATTGAACGCACCAATTTACTATCGGAAAGAATCTCGATTGTCTCATTAAGTTCTTCAAATTTGTCAGCACTGATTATTACCGACTGTTTTTTAACTTTTATTGTTTTTGATATCCATTACAACTCCATTGTCTTAACAAAAAATAGTTGATTATTAAAAAAAATGTGAAGTAATTAAGTGAGGAACTTAATCATTCACATGTTGCCAAATTAGATGCTTCTCTCTAAGTTTGATTTGCAAAATTTTTAACAAAAGGAAAAATTATGAAAACTATTGTTGCTCTTCCTGGTGATGGAATTGGAAAAGTTGTTTTACCCGAAGCAATAAGATTATTAGATGCCGCCGGTTTCAAAGCTGATTATGAGTGGGGTGATATTGGCTGGGATTTTTGGTGTAAAGAAGGTGATGCATTACCGCAAAGAACAATTGATTTAATTTCTAAACACAAAATCGCACTCTTCGGTGCAATTACAAGTAAACCAAAAGATGCTGCCGAAAAAGAACTTGATCCCTCGCTGCAAGGAAAAGGTTATGTTTATTTTTCACCAATCGTTTCACTCCGCCAGAAATTTAATCTTGATATTTGCATCCGTCCGTGTATTTCATTCAAAGGAAATCCACTCAATTTCATCAGAAGAAGTGCTAGCGGAGGATTTGAAGAACCAATGGTCAACACAGTTATCTTCAGGCAAAATACTGAAGGATTGTATGCCGGTGTTGAATGGACTAATCCGCCAAAAGTTGTGCGCGATGCTTTTGAAACAAATCCGAAAATGAAAACATTCAAAGATGTTCCAAGCGAAGAGCTGGCAATATCTACAAGAATTGTTACCAAAAAAGCAAGTGAAAGAATAATCCGTGCAGCTTTTGAATATGCAAAAAAATACAGTTATACAAATGTTACTTTGTGCGAAAAACCAAATGTACTTCGTGAGACGTCAGGTATGATGTTCAAGATTGCAAAACAGATGGCTAAAGAATATCCGGGTATTGCTTTGTGGGATACTAATATTGATGCACAGATGATGTGGCTTACTAAAAATCCGGAAGATTACGGAGTGATTGTTGCAGAAAACATGTTCGGTGATATTATCAGCGATGGCTTCGCCGGGTTAATAGGCGGATTGGGATTTGCATGCAGTGCAAATCTTGGAGATGAATATGCTGTATTTGAACCGACACACGGCAGTGCGCCTAAGTATGAAAAATTAAATCCATCGATTGTAAATCCCATCGCAATGTTCATGAGCGCAGTTATGATGCTTGAACATATCGGCGAAAAAAATATTGCATCAAAAATTAAAAATGCAATTGCAAAAGTTGTTGAAGAAGGTAAATTAAAAACTTATGATATGATGAAATTGAAAGGCGGAGCCGATGTGTTTGAAAAAGGTGCAGCTACAACTCAACAAATGACAGATGCGGTTATTTCAAAATTATAATGACAAACGTGAAAGGTGAAACGCAGACATTTTAATTTCGTCTTCCGTTTTTCTTTTTCCGTTTCATGGAGACAACATGAAAATAAAAGTAAAAAAACTCTGGCCGGAAATTGACTGGATAAAAGATCAATCTCTAAGAGAAAAAACCTTGGACGCATGGATTTATGCAATCGAAAATTCTGTTCTAACACCCGAAGATTTGGAAGCTATACCCTTCTCCTTATTAATTAAAGATTGTAATATTTCATTCATGAACCATAAACGTACATGTGTTCAGCTTGCTGTTGATATCGCAAAAAGAATGAAAGAAAATTTCGGCAATGCAATTCAAATTAATATGGATTTTCTAATTGCCGGTGCAATCCTGATTGATGTAGGTAAACTAATTGAATACGATAAAGTTGATGGTAAATTAACAACAAGTAAAGCCGGTAAATTGTTACGCCATCCGTTCAGTGGAGTTGCAATCGCAGATCGGTTTGGGCTACCGCCGGAAGTATTACATATAATTGCTTATCATGCTAAAGAAGGCGACACTGCAAATAGAAATGTAGAAGCAATAATTGTTCATCATGCGGATTTCGTTTCGTTTGAACCGTTTAGAAATTGATTCAAGAAGCATTGCGAGCACGACACCAGTCGGGCAAAGCAATCTGAAGGAAAATGAAACAATATTATGTCTACATACTAACAAACAAAAATAATACGGTACTTTATACGGGTGTTACTAACAGTTTAACAAGACGAATCTGGGAACACAAAACACATATAGTTGATGGATTTACAAAAAGATATAATGTTACAAAGTTAGTTTATTTTGAAATCTTTAATAAACCTTCTGATACAATAAAACGGGAAAAACAAATAAAAGCTGGCTCAAGAAAAAAGAAAATTGAATTAATTAATAAATTAAATCCTAAATGGAATGAATTATATAATTTAACTCTACTGTACAAATAGATTGCTTCATCCCGATAAACCTGACTACCTTCAGGCTTATTCGTGATTTGCAATGACATACTAAAAGAAGGGAACAAAAATGTCTCAAACATTACTTGAAAAAATTGCCCAAAAATTTGCTTACGGATTACAGAAAGATCAGATTGTTCATGCCGGAGATTATATTTCAATTAAACCGGCTTATGTTATGACACACGATAACACCGGCGCTGTGATTCCTAAATTCAAAAGTATCGGTGCAACTAAACTTGCTAATCCACGACAAGTCGTTTGTACACTCGATCATGATATTCAAAATAAAGACGAGAAAAACTTAGCTAAGTATAAAAAGATTGAAGAGTTCGCAAAATTAATGGACGCTGATTTCTATCGGGCCGGTCGTGGTATCGGTCATCAAATTATGTGCGAAGAAGGATATGCCTGGCCCGGAACTATGGCAGTTGCATCCGATAGCCACTCGAATATGTACGGCGGACTTGGTTGTCTCGGGACACCAATTGTGCGTACCGATGCCGCAGCAATTTGGGCAACCGGAAGAACTTGGTGGCAGATTCCTCCAATTGCAAAAGTGGAATTAAAAGGGAAACTCCGCAAAGGTGTGACCGGCAAAGATGTTATAATCGCGCTATGCGGATTCTTTAATAACGATGAAGTTTTGAACCACGCAATTGAATTTGTTGGAGACGGAATAAAATATTTATCGATCGATCAGCGGTTAACAATTGCAAACATGACAACAGAATGGGGCGCTATGGCCGGAGTCTTCCCTATTGATGAAGTAACAATTAATTGGCTGAAGCGTCGCACTGAGTTTATTGAAGTGCGCGGACTTGAAGGAGTTCCCTCCGATATTGATGGTGAAGGTAAACATCCGCGGATGAATAAAGAACGAATTGCGCAACTCGAAAAAGAGAGAGCCAATTTGCAGCCCGATGCAGATGCATTCTATACAAAAGAACTTTCGGTTGATCTATCGACAATCGAACCTTACATCTCCGGCCCGAATACAGTAAAAACGATGAGTGCTGTTTCGGAGATAAAGAACAAACAAGTAAAAATTAACAAAGCGTATTTGGTATCGTGCGTTAATTCGCGTGTTGATGATATTGCTGAAGCTGCTGAAATATTGCAAGGAAAGAAGATTGCTGACGGAGTAAAATTCTACATTGCAGCAGCATCCAGTGAAGTTCAAACCGAAAGTGAGAAACGCGGTGATTGGCAAGTGCTGCTTGAAGCCGGTGCGATTCCCCTACCGCCCGGATGCGGACCTTGCATTGGTATGGGAATAGGTTTGCTTGAAGATGGCGAAGTTGGAATTTCAGCAACGAACAGAAATTTCAAAGGAAGAATGGGTTCACCTAATGCTCAAGCATATCTCGCTTCACCGGCTGTTGTTGCTTCCTCTGCTCTTGACGGGTATATTACATTTTCCGAAAGTGAGTCAACCGGGAAAATTCTAGGCGAGATTAAAGTGAACTCAAAAACTGGAAAGGAAAAACCTAACGTACAAATTATCGAGGGCTTCCCTTTCCAAATAAAAGGCGAACTGATCTTCTGTCATCAAGATAATTTAAACACGGATGGAATTTATCCTGGTAAGTATACTTATCAAGATGATATGACACCCGAACAGCAAGCGGCAGTCGTAATGGAAAATTACGATCCCGAATTTGGAAAGATTGTTAACAAAGGTGATCTATTGGTTGGCGGATTCAATTTCGGCACTGGCAGTTCACGCGAACAAGCTGCTACTGCTCTAAAGTATTGCGGATTGCAGCTCGTTATTGCCGGCTCATTCAACGAAACGTACAAACGGAATGCACTAAACAACGGTTACCTTTTGATCGAATGTCTTGAACTAGTAAATGAATTGAAATCAAAATTCGGAAAAGAAAAATTAACTGTTAAAACCGGCATTCTTGGAAAGATCGATTTCACAAAATCAATATTAAGCACAAACGAAAAAACATATTCAATCGATCCGGTCGGAGTTGCCGCACAAGAATTAATTGTCTCCGGTGGATTAGAAGAGTGGGTAAAAAAGAATTTGTAATTTAAGCAATTTGTGACCACCCCCTGTATTTCCCTCC
>DYJK01000013.1:23798-27987 GCA_020723165.1 Melioribacter roseus
TCTAAGAGAAGTTCGAAAAATGGGAAGACTTTACAACAAAAAATCCTTAACTAAAAGACGCCAACTTCTGCGTAATAATAAAACTGATGCTGAAAAATATTTATGGTACGAATTAAGAAATAGCCAAATCCTTAATAAAAAATTTAGAAGACAAAACAGTATCGGCAATTATATTTTAGATTTTTACTGTCCAGAATTGAAGCTTGCAATCGAACTTGATGGAGAACATCACTTTGAACAAGTTCAAAAAAAGTATGATGAAGAAAGAGAAGATTATCTAGCTTCAGTTGGTGTTCAAGTAATTCGATTCAAAAATACAGATGTTCTTTTTGATAGGGATAAAGTTGCTAAAGAAATTGAAATCGTTGTTAAAACAAAAAATGAATTGAACAATGACATACGGATTAAGAAGATTTAATCAGAATAATAGTGAGTCTCCGTTGAATCAGTATGCTTTCAATTAGCTTTTATCTATATAAAACAATAATTTTCTATTAGAAAGTTTCCAAAAATTTAAATGTAAATGCTGAAAGAAAGATCAAATACAACAAAACAATCCTTTCCTTTCCTCAACTTTCCCAAAATCTTCGAAACCAACTGGCAAAATAGATAGTCTTCCTTATTCGGCCTCTTTCTTTTTATTTCTAATGAAATTTAATAAGGAAAACTTAAATGATGGAAAAATCTATATCCCGTGTTGTCTCCGAGTTTGCAGTAAACCTCAAATACGAAGATTTACCAAATGAGGTAATCAATGAAGTAAAAAGATATTTATATGATTCAATTGGATGTGCGTTTGGCTCATACAAAACAAAAGATGTGAACATCATTCGCGACATCTACAAACATATTGGTGGACGCGAAGAAGCCACAGTGTTTGCATTCGGAGATAAAATTCCGGTTATTAATGCAGCACTTGTAAATTCACTAATGATCCGTTCGCTTGATTTCAATGATATTTACTGGAAAGAAGATCCATCTCATCCATCTGATATTATTCCGGCTGCATTATCATGTGCTGAGCTTGTCGAAGCACAAATGAAAGATGTTATAGTTGCAATCGTACTTGCATATGAGTTTGAACAGCGGCTCTGCCTCTTTGCCAAACCGGGAATCCGCGAACGTAAATGGCATCATGCAACATTAACACAATTTGTTTCTCCAATCGTCGCCGGCAAAATTTTAGGATTAACTGTAGACCAAATGGTAAATGCAATCGGAATAAGCGGCTCACATAATCACACAATCGGATGCCCTACTGCCGGCAAACTCACTATGATGAAAAATACTGTTGATCCAATGGCAACCCAGAGCGGAGTCTTTGCAGCTTTGATGGCTCAAAAAGGTTACACGGGAACCGAAAAGGTTTTTGAAGGCAAAGAAGGATTCATGGATTGCTTCGGAGGCTGGAATTCAAAAGACGAAAAATTGGAACCGGTAAAAATGAAAGGACGCGAAGGCGAATCCGAATGGAGTTGGGATATTGACGCTCTGATTGGCGGACTCGGCAAAAGCTGGAAAATTCTTGAGTGCAGTATGAAAGCATTTCCAACTGAAGCATTGACGCACACTCATATCTCGGCTACGCTTGATGTAGTAAATAAAAATGATATTAAATATGATGAGATAGAAAATGTTACGATTACAACAATAGCCCGTGCATGCGATATTCTTTTCGATCCTCATAAATACAGACCCGAATCGCGCGAAACTGCGGACCATTCACTTCCCTATTGCATTGCCGCTGCAATTGTTGATAGAAAAATTACAACTCAATCATTCAGCGAAGAAAAACTGAAAGATCCGCGTATATGGCAAGTCATCGATAAAATAAAAGGAGAAGCTTCGATAGAATTCGAAAATATGTTCCCGGCAAAACAACCATCGAAAGTAGTCATCAAAACAAAAGATGGAAGGGAATTCTCAGAATACCTTGAATATCCCAAAGGCGATCCGCGCGAACCGATGACAATGCAAGACCTCGAAAATAAATTTAACGGACTTACATCGGGATTATTAAGTGCCAAACGACAGAAAGAAATCAAGAAGATGATTTTTAATTGCGACGGAATGGTTGCAAAGGATTTTATGAATAAATTAATATTACCTTAAAAGATAATTATATTGTCGTATTGTTAAATTTTTAATGTGTGTTCGTATTTTTATGTAAGTACTTATCAACCATATAACAATTTAACAATGAAACCATACGAATTAATGCATGGGAAATATCATGGACACAAAAACAAAAATTGGTTCTGCCGGAAAACGCGGAGATAAAGTTAGATCGGATTGTTTCGTTGAAATTGAATTGACAAAATCGGGAGGATTAAAAACTTCCCTACAAAGTAAAGTCGATTCAATGTACGGACAAAATATTAACGACATGCTAATCGAGATGAGCGAATTTTTCGAATTGAAAAATGCTCTGATTACCGTAGAAGATAATGGCGCACTTCCGTTTACAATTGCAGCAAGATTCGAAGCTGCATACAAAAAGCTTTTTCCGGATGATCAAAAAGAATTCTTACCTAGATTCAATAAGAAAAACTTATACGGAACTTCAAAAGATCGAATGCGGAGAAGCCGCTTATATCTTCCGGGTAATGAACCGAAGTTTTATCCGAATGCCGGGCTCCATAATCCCGATGGGATAATTCTCGACCTCGAAGACAGTGTTTCCCCTTCTGAAAAAGAAGCTGCGAGGTATCTTGTAAGGAACGCTCTATGTGCTGTCGACTTTTACGGCACCGAACGAATGGTAAGAATCAATCAACTTCCACGCGGATTGGATGATCTCCATTTTGTTGTTCCTCATAATGTTCATGTGATTTTGATTCCAAAATGTGAATCGGCTCAATCTGTAATTGATGTCGAAGAGGAAATAAATATCATCAAGGCGGAAAAAAATATTTCAAACAATGTTTTCTTAATGCCGATTATCGAAAGTGCGCTCGGAGTTGTAAAAGCTTATGAGATTGCTTCTGCTTCGGATAAAGTCTGTGCCCTTACAGTTGGATTGGAAGATTATACTGCTGATCTAGGGGTTGAAAGAACCAATGAAGGAAAAGAAAGTTTTTATGCACGTTCGGCAGTTGTGAATGCTGCAAAAGCTGCTGGGGTACAGGCAATCGATACTGTCTTTTCCGATATAAATGACATGGAGGGATTGCGTGCAAGCGTAATTGAAGCAAAGTCGCTCGGATTTGAAGGAAAGGGCTGCATCCATCCGCGGCAAATTCAAGTTGTACATGAAGCATTCGCCCCAACAGAAAAAGAGATTGAGAAAGCAAAGAAAATAGTTTTAGCATTTGAAGAAGCTGAGAAGAAAGGACTTGGTGTAGTAGCACTTGGAAGCAAAATGATTGATGCGCCGGTGGTGAAAAGAGCAAAGCATACAATTGAACTGGCAATAATGAATGGACTTTTAAATAAAAATTGGGAAAATGCATAGCGCACTGATGAAACGGATTAAACGGATTTACGCAGATTTATCAGCGCTGATCGGTTAAATCCGTGTCATCCGCGGTCTATTAAGAGGTTAAAATGAAATTGGTTAAAAACTCAGCTAACAGATTAGTACCTACAGAAATCAACGGACAGAAACAAATTCCATTTAAAGGTGTCGGCAAATACAAACCAGAAGGAAGAATTATAAATCCTCCGATAAGATCATGCGCCGATTATCCTGATGACGGAAATAAAATTGTGAAAAGTTTGAAAGAAGCATTGAAGAAAGCCGGGCTAAAAGATGGGATGACAATCTCAACACACCATCATCTTCGCAACGGTGATTTAATTGCAAACAAAATTTTTGATGCTGCTCATTCACTCGGTGTAAAAAATCTCAGATGGTTTCCATCGGCTTCTTTCGCATGTCATTCTCATTTGTTAAGATATCTACAAGATGGAACTATTCATCACATCGAAGGAAGCATGAATGGACCACTTGGCAAATTTACGAGTGAAGGAAAGATGAAAGGTGTTGGAATTCTTCGTTCGCATGGTGGACGATATCAATCTGTACAAGATGGTGAGGTTCACATTGACATTGCAGTGATTGCCTCACCAACAGCAGATTCATTCGGAAACGCAAACGGTGTACAAGGTAAATCTGCTTGCGGCGGTTTGGGATTTGCTTTGGTAGATTCTGAATATGCAGACAAAGTGATTGTCGTTACCGATAACC
>DYJK01000013.1:27997-48403 GCA_020723165.1 Melioribacter roseus
TGTTGATTATGTAGTTGAGGTTGATTCGCTCGGTGACCCGTCAAAAATTGTAAGCGGTACAACCGAGATGACTAAAAGTCCGGACAGACTTTTAATTGCCGAGTATATCGCAAAATTTATGGATGCAGCCGGAATAGTAAAAGATGGTTTTTCATATCAAGCCGGTGCCGGTGGAATTAATCTTGCAGTAATTTTATTTCTAAAAGAAATTATGAAGGCAAAAGGGGTTAAAGCAAGATTTATACGCGGCGGTTCTACAAAATATCTCGTCGAACTTCTTGAAGAAGGGTTGACCGATTACATTCTAGACGGGCAAACATTCGATCTCGATAGCGTAAAATCAATGAGAGACAATTCTAATCATGTTATGACATCACCATTCACAAGCTACAATTATCATGGCAAAGGAAATTTTGCATCTATAGTTGATGCAGCAATTTTGGGCGCAACTGAAGTTGATGTTAACTTCAATGCAAACGTTGTTACACACTCGGATGGATTGTTGCTTCATGGAATCGGCGGATGGCAGAATTGTCTGTTCTCTAAATGTACCATACTTGCAGTCCCCTCTTTCAGGGATAGAATTCCAGTAATTATTGATGAAGTAACAACACTGTGTGGACCGGGTGAATTAATCGATGTTGTCGTTACTGAAAGAGGTATGGCGATCAATCCCAAAAGAAAAGATTTAATTGAAGCGACTAAAAATTCAAACTTACCTATTCGCCCGATAAAAGAGATTCAAAAAGAAGTCTATGAAATTTGCGGCGGTGCACCGGCAAAACCGAAGGTAGATAAAAATAAAGTTGTTGCTGTTGTTAAGTGGGTGGACGGGACTTTATTAGATTCAATTTATAAAGTAATATAGTTAAGAGCGCTCTAACGTATCGGAACTATAAATCAATAATTCCCTTTTTTAACTCTGCTAAATCCGGCACCGAAAGTACCAAAATAGATATCCTCGCTAAGGTCGATCATAGCATACACTATATGATTTGATGCAATTTCGGAATTTTGTGTTACAAATAAAGTCGGGTTAGTGTAATCTTGAAAACGTGCTGCCCCATTTTTGGTACAGACCCACATATAATCGAAGCGATCTCTGCTGATGCTTTCAATACGCGTAATCGAAATTCCCTGGATTTTTATACTTTGCCATGATTGACCATCAAACATTGACATACCACCTAATTCACCTTGTTTGATGTTTTCTAAATGAGCAGCCCAAACATTACCAAATTGATCAATCGCAATAGATTTAATTGAGTTGCCAAGATTGGAACTTAGATTCATATTTGACATATTCCATTTTTGCCATGAACTGCCATCAAATACTGATATACCAAAAGAACTAGTACCAATCCACAATTGATTATTGGCATCCGATGAAATGCTAAGAACATAATTTCCACCCAAACCTGAATTGGAAGTATTATAGTTTGTCCATGAAATTCCATCAAACTTAGCTAAGCCTTTTTCAGTACCGACCCATAGATTACCGACTCTATCAACATGCAAAGCGAAAACATTTTTACTCGGAAGCATTGTAGAGTAATCGATAATTCCGGAATTTGTGAATGCAACCAAACCCGATCCAAATCCGACCCACACATTATTATTGTTATCCAGCACCATTGCATTTATTGAACTCGATGGTATTATAGAATTACTCGAATTAAATATTTGCCAGGTATTCCCCTGGAATTTTACTACTCCTTTATCTTTAGTGCCGATCCAAACGGCATTGTTATCATCATAAAGTATTTGAGTTACATAATTGCTTGTTAACGGTGAATTGTCTTTGTTATATGTAATCCATTTGCTTGTATCATCAAGGACAGCATTCAGTTTTTTAGTAACACCTCCTGAGATTAAAACGTCGGCAACAAAATCCCTATGAATCGGGTATTTCATCCGAACATTGTAATAACCTGGTCGTAAATAAGTGAACGTATACGGGGTAGTACGTGTTGTAGCCGAATCATTGATAATGATTTCTGCGTTATCCGGTATCGAAGTGCATTCAAGTTTACCGAAATGTCCCGGATTTTGATAATAATCGACATAGTCATTTGTAGTTTGCCCGTCAATAACATTCAAATAGAAAGTTGTATCTTTAAAATTACTTATCTTCAATGTGATTTTATGGCTTCCGGTAGTTAACCATATTAATGAATCCGGCGTTGCTATGCCCATATTTTTATTATTAAGATAGATTTTTGCACCGGTGGGATTACTTCTCAAAAATATTTTTCCGTTTTGAAAATATTCTGTTTCAGTAACACCGGTATATACCTCTTTATCGCAGCTATTCAATACGGCCAATGCGAGAATTGTGATAAAAAGAAGTAATATTTTTTTCATTGAAAAACCTAATTATTAATTGTTACATCGGTTAAACCGGGTTCGTACCCAAACGACCTAATGTACTCGTGGGTAAATCTCATTACATGATAAGTCCGCATATAAACTCCAAACAAACCATAACCATTTTCTATATTAGAAAAATCTGTCTCATCTAATTTTACCGAATAAATATCACGGTCGCGTGATGTTGCATTATAATAGAAGCTCAGTTCTTCGTTTAAAGAAAGAACTTCGGCAATACAGCTTAGAATTATATAATTACTTTTATCAGGATCATCTTTAGAAATTAATTCCATTGCTTGATCTACGGTGGACATATCGAGAAAATAAATATCTTTACTTAACGGCTTGGGATAGTTGGGTATGTATTCTTCACCGTATTTAACATAGTTAATTGGAATTGTTAAAACATTTCTCTGTCTAACTCCATCAACAAGTTTAAAATAATATATAGCAACACGGATTATAAACATCGGGTCTGTTTGATCACTCATCCAGGCAATTTTAATCTCATCTGCATCAGTCGGAGGAATACGATCCGAACTTTGAGATGTATAAATTTTAATCTGCGCCGGAACGTCTGCTTGAGATGTAAGTCTCTTCCCATTAGGTAGAATCGCTTCTATTTCAACTTGACTGTTCGGATCAGGTTGAAAATTGTTTGTATAAAATACAGTATAAGGTCTATTGTATTGAGAACCTTCCGGCGGATCAATAGTTGTATCTTTTAAAATTGCAATTTTATCGCCATTCCAAATTCTAATGACAGCATTTTTTATTGCCGGGTCTTCTGTGCTGGAATATGGATCAAAATTTTCTACACTATAATTTTTTGTTAGGGTTACCGTTTGAAATGTAGTATCACCCCTAATAATTGCGTTCAGTACATACCTATCTGCTGAATCGCCAAATGGGTCTAAATTTTCGTCACAAGAAAGAGTGAGAAAAATAATTGCTAAAAGTATAATCTTGGCTATCCAGTATCTCATAATTCCACCTTCAATGTTGCAGTCGGTAAAAACGGCAGCATGTTTACCCTTTCACCGGTATCACGTTTGAAATAAAAAATATTTTGTCTGTCATACACATTGATAATACTGAAATCCATATCAACTTTGACAAAATCAAAATCAAATTTCTTTGAAAGTGTTAAATCCAATCTATGATAATCCGGCAGTCTTCCTAAATTTTGAATTCCAAGTATTGCAAATGGCTGCCGCGGATCGAGCTGGTCCCAAGGTGTAAATATATTCTCGAAATAATACCGATCATAGTAACCCATAATTTGCGTAAAAGGAAGACCGGAATTGTAAACCCATACACTGCTTGCAGACCATCCGCTGCCGATGTTGACTTCGAGAGACAGACTAACAGTATGCCTGATATCATACCGCGGATAGTATAGGAGACTTTCCAATTCTTTGTAAGCATGAGCATAAGTATAAGAACCCGTGAAGTTAATTAGTCCCGGGTTTAATTTAAGCATAAACTCTACTCCATATGATTCACCTTCCCCGGCAACAAAATCATTATCGGAAGGAAGAACTTTTTCTTCGTTGAGTAGGGGCAGATTCTTCACATTTTTATAATAACCTTCCACGCTTAGTTTCAAAAAATTCCATGGAGTAATTTCGGTTCCCAAAATATAATGGTTAGCCGTAGCCGGAATTAAATAAGATGGAGAGATGATCCATGGTTCGAAGAGATTGATAACCTCGTTTTCATCGCTAACTGTTGTTAGTTCTTGCTGATAGATACCGGCGGCACCTTTGAATGCAAGCCATTCAAAAGGTGAAATTGTAAAATTCAATCTCGGCTCGAGAAATTTAGTACTTTTGTTGCTGCTTAGTGTTGCTAAATTTAATCTCGTTCCAATATCTACACCTAAAAAGTCAAACTGAAGAAATTTATATTTTGCATAGAGTGAAATATTTGCCGCTGATGTTCCAAGATTTACCGGTATGCTTCTTGAGTTCTCGACATAGAGGTCTGTCTTAATTTGTTTAATATGGAATCCAACTCCGATCTCATCTTTACTATCGAACATATACGTAAAGTCCATATTAAGAGATATGTCTTCCACCTTGTTAAATGTTTCTCTCACATTACTTAGTTTAGGAATTACTTCCCCTTTGAAGGTACTGATAGACGCACTCAACTCATAGAATAACGGACTATCGCCAACCTGGAACCATTTAAATCCGAATAGGTTATTAAACCATTTAAAATCTTCGATCCTCGGATCGTTATTTAATATGTTATCACCGCTAAAAAATCCGTTTACAGAAAATTTTCCACCGGGTATAAAATCTTCGCTTGCGTAATTCCCTTTAAATGAAAAATCGTAAAAATCTGCCGGTACAGTTTGATCGTTCAAAAATTTCTTAAGGATGCTATTAGAATAACTTTTCCTACCGGTCAAAATAAATGAACCATCAGGAATTGGTCCTTCAAGTAAAAACTTCCCGGTTAAATAACTCAATGATGCTTTTGCGCCGAAACGATTCTTATTACCGTCTTTCGTGATAATCTTCATAACAGAAGAAAGTCTGCCGCCAAGATCGGCAGAAAATCCGCCTTTATAGAATTCTACATTGTTAATCATATCGGGATCAATTACGCTAAAAAGACCGAGAGCATGAAAGGGGTTATAGACAGTAACACCATCAACGAGAACTAAATTTTGATTGCTGGCACCGCCGCGTACATAAAATCTTGCGGATACATCACCGGTAGATTGCACACCGGGTAAATATTGGAGTGAGCGGAAAATATCTGTTTCAACGCCTTGTGGAAGGGCTTCGAGGTCCCGGGTAATAATTCTTTGCAAACTGATATCAGTCTCATTCCTCTCGGCTATTCTCTCTCCTATTTTTTCGATTGTCTGTAATTCAATGCTGCTTGGAATAAGTTTAATATTGTACTGTGTAACTTTGTTTTTAGCAACGCTTATAGTGGTGGTCCTCGTTTTGTATCCAACATAGGAAACAACGAGTGAGAAACTTTTTTCAGCCGGTATCGATGGAATTAGAAAATAACCTCTTGCATCAGTCGATGCACCTTTATTTAATTCCTTTATGAAAACATTTCCGTAGGCTAAAGCTTCACTTGTGGTAGAATCGGTAACGAATCCTCTTAATGTACCGGTTTCTTGGGATTGGGATAAAACAACTGCTGAAAATATCAGCAACAGTACTAAAACTTTTCTGAATATCATCAAAAAATTTTACCCCCAATATTTGGTAGCTAAAAATTCAGAATACGGATAGCAAAGATAGATTATTCCTCAAAAAAAGCCATACCAATATTTTTGCATTTAGAAATTTTTAGCTCACTCTTCCAAAGTAGAAATATTACCCGGGTCTTGTCCTAAAGCCCTGGCTTTCAAAACTCTTCTCATAATTTTTCCACTGCGCGTTTTAGGCAGAGTATCTACAAACTCTATATTTTCAGGTTTTGCGATTGGACCAACTTCATGGCTGACATGCTGGCGTAATTCTTCAATCAATGTGGGTGTTTTCTCTATCCCGGCACGTAGAATTACATAAGCATAGATAGCATTTCCTTTAACCTCGTGCGGAAGACCAATAGCTGCTGCTTCTGCAACTGTGTTATGGCTAACTAATGCACTTTCAATTTCTGCAGTACCAAGCCGATAACCGGAAACTTTAATAACATCATCTACTCTGCCTATAATCCAGAAATAACCATCCTCATCTTTACGAGCGCTGTCGCCGGTTAAATAAACACCTGGGTATTTACTCCAGTATTGTTGAACTAATCTTTCCGGGTCTTTATAAACTGTTCGTATCATAGAAGGCCATGGTGTTTTGATTATGAGAAAACCTTCTTCATTAGGTTTTACCGAATTACCGTTTTCATCAACAACATCCATTTCTATCCCCGGGAAAGGTCTAGTACCGGAACCGGGTTTAAGCGGCACTGAAGGCATCGGGGTTATCATAAACATGCCGGTCTCAGTTTGCCACCAGGTATCCATAATAGGACATTTTTCTTTTCCAACAACTCTGTAATACCATTTCCATGCTTCGGGATTTATCGGCTCGCCAACCGAACCCAATAAACGTAACGAAGAAAGATCATGCCGGTTGACCCATGATTCGCCAAATCTCATTAATCCGCGTATCGCTGTTGGAGCAGTGTACAAAATATTTATCCCGTATTTTTCAATCATCTGCCACCAACGGTTTGGATACGGAAAATTAGGAGCTCCTTCATACATAAATGATGTAGTGCCATTTAGCAAAGGTCCATATACAATATAACTGTGACCGGTAATCCAGCCCGGATCAGCAGCGCACCAGTATCTGTCTTCTTCGTGTATATCAAAAACATATTTTAATGATGAATGAACACCAACCATGTAGCCGCCGTGTGTGTGAAGAATGGCTTTCGGTTTACCGGTTGTTCCAGATGTATAAAGTATAAATAACGGGTCTTCTGCATCCATAATCTCAAGTGCACAATGCTGCGTTGCAATCGGCAAGTTAATTAATTCGTGATACCACATATCTCTGCCGAATTCCATATTGATTTCTTGACCGGTTCTTTTGACAACAAGGACGTGTTCGACTGTACCACACCTTTGCAGAGCTTCATCGGCAATTTGTTTTAATGGAACAATTTTACCTCTTTGGTAAGCACCATCGGCAACAATTAGAACTTTTGAATTACTATCCTCGATTCTTTCTGAAAGCGACTCGACTGAAAAGCCGCCGTAAACAACCGAATGAATTGCGCCGATGCGTGCACATGCGAGCATAGCAATAACAATTTCAGGAGTTCTTCCCATATAGATTGTAACACGGTCACCCTTTTGAACTCCCATACTTTTCAAAACATTCGCAAACTTACAAGTCTCCCTATGCAAAGCATAATAGGAAAATGTTTTGGTATCGCCATTCTCACCTTCCCATATTAGAGCAAGTTTATTTCTTCTGAAAGTTTTTACATGAATATCCAAACAATTATAAACAATATTTGTTTTGCCGCCGGTATACCATTTATAAAAAGGTTTATTCGAATCATCAATAACTTTATCCCATTTTTTGAACCAGTGAAGTTCATCCGCTCTTTCCGCCCAAAAACTTTGATAATCTTTTTTTGCTCGATTATTTAATTCATCCCAATCCTTTATGTGCGATTTATTTATAACTTCTTCCGAAGGGTAATAAACTTCACCGGTTAAATTTTTGTTGTTCATAGGAACTCCACTAATAAATAACTTTATAATTAGATATTTTGTCTTTAGATTTGCACATGAAATTAGTTGATGGAATCTATTTAATCAACACTTCATCAAATTATTTGTAAAATTTTTAAGTATAATTAAATTGTTATCTAAAAACGGAAAATACTTCTCGAAGATACTCCTGGTCACCTACCTATTCTTGCTCGGTGTTTCATCATTACACCAGCATAATTTCCATTTCGAAAAATTTACGGCAACGTCATTTTCTGAGAAACAGAATTATAACGATCCTTTTCTTGATGAAGTAGGCAAATGTACCGTTCAACAATTTTTTAACTCTTCATTCCAAGTAAATGTTGATAGGACTAATTTCAATCTAAATTCCTCGGTTGTTGAGATATTAAAAGTAGAGCAGCATGATCTCAAAACCGCTATTCATGATTCACAAATTTCACCAAGGGCACCTCCAACCATCTCATAATAACCTTTCACTTTCTATAACATTTTATTCAAGGGGTAATTATGAGAAAATCAGTTTTCATATTAATAACTTTTATTATAAACAGTTTTATTAGTGCTCAAAGCCAATCAATCGAAGGCAAGGTAGTTGATAAAAAGGATAGCCAACCGCTGATAGGAGTAAATGTTTTAATAGATGATTTGAAAATCGGCACTTCTACCAACGAAGAAGGTTTGTTTGAGTTTAACAATATTAAACCGGGAACCTATTCATTAAAGATTTCATACATAGGTCATAAAACAGTAATTAAGAATGTTACAGTTCCTTTAAGTGAAAAGATTAATATTGAAATGGAAGAAGGAACCGTCAACCTTAGAGAAGTGGTAATCACTGGAAATCCTCTTGCAGTTGATCCGAAAGATATTTCACAAAGCACATTATCAATTGCAAATTTAGATTTACAAATAAAAAGGGGCTCAAATATAGCGCAGTCACTTAATTTTCAGCCGGGTATTTCAATGCGATCTAATGGTATAGCTTCGGCACGACCGGTTATTAGGGGATTCAGCAACAACCGTATTTTAATTTTAGAGAATGGTTTACGTATGGGCGATTTATCAAATACATCGGATGACCATGGCGTTTCGTCAGATGGCAGCATACCTGAGAAAATTGAAGTGCTGCGCGGTCCGGCAAGTTTACTTTACGGCAGCAATGCGATTGGCGGTGTTATAAATGTAATTACCGAAGAAATTCCTAATTATATACCAAACGGATTAGACGGTGTTCTAAATTTAAACGGAGGTTCAACTAATAATGAAATTGCCGGATCAGCCGATCTCCACTTTGGGTTTGATCGCTTTGCGTTGCACGGAAATTACTTCAACAGAAAATCCGAAGATTACAAAGATGGTAACGGTATCAAGGTAATCAATTCAGATCAAAATTCTAACGGATACCAATTTGGTTTTTCATTCTTTCCATCATTCGGATTAACCGGTTTGAGTTACAAAAATTTTGAAACCAATTACGGGATACCTACAGCTGCCGGATCAGAACAAGACGAAGGTCCGATACAAATTGATATGAATAAGAAAGAATACCGCTTTTTGTTCGAAAGCAATAAGCTCGATTTCTTTATTGAAAATCTTAGTTTGAAGAGCGGTTACCAGGATTATGCTCACAAGGAAATTATTAGAAACACTGGAGAAGTAGGAACATCATTCGGTTTGAAATCATTCGGCATTGATCTATCATTAAAGCATCGACAGTTATTAGATAACTTTCAAGGTGTATTTGGTATCTGGTATCAAGTACAAGAATACACTGTAGACGGTGAAGAAGCTTTCACTCCTAATGCCGATTATTCCGGGATGGCAGCATACATTTTAGAACAGATGCAGCTTGGCAATATCAATTTACAATTCGGCGGTCGATTTGAAAGAAACGGAATTGATATACCCGACGCTATTATTTCAGATACATTTTTCCCGGCAGAGAATAAAATATTTAATTCTCTGAGTGGCTCATTCGGAATTGTGTACAACACAACAGACCAGATTTCTATATTTTCAAATATTGCGAACGCTTTCCGCGCCCCAACAATTGAAGAGTTATCATCCTATGCAATTCACGAAGCAACCGGAACGTTTGATATCGGTAACCGTAACTTAGATAAAGAAAACAATATTGGAATCGATGTTGGGTTACGTGTTCGGAAAGAAAATCATCTTGTTGAATTAAGTGCTTATTACAACTCAATAAACAATTACATATATAGAATTCCAACAACTTTATTTTACCAACCGGATAACAGTGAAAATCCTTTTAATGATTCTGCCGGGATTGCGGTTTACCAGTATAGCCAAACCGATGCCCGTTTGTACGGATTTGAATTAAAGGCACAATATGAGTTTACAAATTACTTATCCACAACCGTAGTTTTAGATTATGTGAACGGAAAAGAATCTGATACCGATAAATATTTACCGCAAATTCCGCCATTCAGATTTTCAATTGAACAAAGATTCATGACAGACGAATTTTGGGCCGGTATTTTATGGAAAGTTTCGGCGGAACAAAAATTAACAGCTGATGGTGAACTGCCAACTAAAGGATTCGGTTTAGTTGACATATACTGCGGCGTAAAATTTTTTACCGGAAGTTACATTCATATCCTTTCACTAAAAGTAAATAATCTTTTAGACCAGTCGTATAAAGAACATTTATCGGCAATCAAAGAATTTGCATATATGCCCGGGCGAGATATTCAGCTTAATTACAAATTTTTATTTTAGCTGAGTGATCATTATATTGGCGCATGAAATTTTGAAAATTTCAGCGCACGGAGAGATGGCCGAGAGACTGCCATCGCCTCCGGCGAGGTTCCGCCAAAAGCTGAAAAACCAACGGTTTGCTGATGTATTATGTTTATATCTTACATAGTCAATCAAGAGATCGTTATTATATAGGACATTGCAAAAATTTAGATAGTAGATTAAACGAGCACAATCGGGGTAAAGTAAAATCTACTAAAGCATTTGTTCCTTGGAAAATTGTCTACACTGAACAATACAACACTAAATCTGAAGCATTTAGCCGTGAGATGAATATTAAAAGCTATAAGAGCGGCGAGGCTTTCAAAAAACTTGTTCGGAAATGTTCTTAAAAAGATTATAAAAAAGTTCGGCGCACGGAGAGATGGGTGAGTGGCTGAAACCAACGGTTTGCTAAACCGTCGTAGTGGGTAAACTGCTACCGAGAGTTCGAATCTCTCTCTCTCCGCAAAATTTTTAGCATATCAAGATGTACTACGTTTACGTTCTTTACAGTAGTAAACTTAACAAACGCTACGTAGGTTCATCTGCCGACATTAATAAACGTCTTACCGAGCACAATTCAGGCAAATCTAAATTTACAAGCAGCGGCTCTCCTTGGAAATTAATTTATTCCGAAGAATATACTTCCAATTCTGAAGCACGCAAACGTGAGTTATTTCTCAAATCCGGTGTCGGAAGAAAATTCCTTGATTCCATTTTAAAATCCATTACCGAGAGTTCTGAGCCGGAGGCTCATCAGCCTTAGGCTGAGAATCTCTCCCTATCTCCGCTTAGAGCCTTCCAAAGTGAAGGCTTTTTTATTTTAAAATGTGAGTGGCTGCCATCGCCTCCGGCGAGGTTCCGCCAAAGGCGGAAAAACCAATCCCGATTTATCGGAATGAACTTGTAGTGAGTAGCTGTTACCAAGAGTTCTGAGCCAAAGGCTCATCAGCCATAGGCTGAGAATCTCCTTCTCCACAAAAATATTGAGCTCCCATGTGTGAGAGCTTTTTGTTTTTAAAATCAGAGCAGATGAAAACTGTTACAACTTTTTCAGTAAATCAGCCATTTCGATTGCGGAGAGAGCGGCATCCCATCCTTTGTTGCCGGCTTTTGTACCGGCACGTTCCAACGCTTGTTCAATCGAATCGGAAGTGATAACACCGAATATTACCGGCACACCGGTTTCCAAACCAACATGGGCAATCCCTTTCGATACTTCAGAAGCGATGTAATCGAAATGGGGAGTTGCACCGCGGATAACAGCACCAAGACAAATTACCGCATCAAACTTTTTTGCTTCGGCTAATTTTTTCGCGGCAATCGGAATTTCAAATGCGCCCGGCACAAATGCAACTGTAATATTTTCTTCTTTGCCTTCGTGGCGAACAATGCAATCTGTTGCGCCGGAGAGCAAGCTCTTGGAAATCATTTCGTTGAATCTTGATACAACGATTGCAAACTTTTTATCTTTTGCCGAAAGAACACCTTGAATTGTGTTTGCCATTTTCACCTCTGTATGTTTTTTAAAAAACCTGTTGTTCGAAGCTAAAGATAAAACCGTTAAAACGGTTACTACAATCGTTATTATTTATTAACACCGCGATTAATCGCGGTGTTAATGAAAGATCAATTTTGTTTTTTTAACTGTTTTAACAGTTTGCAATTCTGTCCATTCATTTCGAACAACGGGTTAAAAAATTAGTTCGAAAGAATGTGACCGAGTTTTTCTCGTTTTGTTTTCAAATAATTTTTATTCTCTTCGCTCGGTTTTACTTCAAGCGGCACGCGTTCAACAATTTCGAGATCATATCCCTCAAGCCCGATAATTTTTTTCGGGTTGTTAGTCATCAATTTTATTTTTTTCAGACCGAGATCTTTTAATATCTGCGCGCCTATTCCATACTCTCTCAAATCCGCTTTAAAGCCGAGCATCTCATTTGCTTCGACAGTATCTTTGCCGTCGTCCTGAAGTTCATACGCAAGGATTTTATTCACAAGCCCGATGCCTCTTCCTTCTTGCCGCATATAAACAACAACACCTCTTCCCTCTTTTTCAATCATCTGCAAAGCCGCTTCAAGCTGATCGCCGCAATCGCATCGTTTGGAACCGAACACATCACCGGTTAGACATTCCGAATGAACACGGACGAGCACCGGCATCTTCTCGTCAATCTCCCCTTTCACAATTGCAACCGGATGATCTGCAGCATCAAGAATATTTTTGTAGAGATGAAGTTTGAATGAGCCGAACTTCGAAGGCAAATTAACTATCGTAACTTTTTCAACCAGCTTTTCGCGTGTGCGCCGGTATTCAATCAAATCGGCGATGGTGATAATTTTTAAACCGTGTGTTTCAGCAAACTCTTGAAGTTTAGGAGTGCGAGCCATCGTTCCGTCTGCATCGAGAATTTCACAAAGTACCCCCGACGGATAAAGTCCGGCGAGATTTACGAGATCAACAGCGGCTTCGGTGTGACCGGCTCTTTTTAACACGCCGCCGTTCTTTGCAATCAATGGAAAGATATGTCCCGGGCGAGCATAATCACCCGGTTTTGTTTTTTCATCAACCATTGCTTTTATTGTTGCGGCTCTGTCAAATGCAGAGATGCCGGTTGTTGTTCCATGTTTGTAATCGATAGAAACAGCAAAAGGAGTTTCGTGGAGAGCCGTATTTTTCTCAACCATCAAATTCAGATCGAGTTCTTTTGCGCGCTTTTCTGTTATCGAAACACACAACAATCCGCGTGCTTCGCGTGTAATAAAATTTACGTGCTCGGGTTTAACAAGCGAAGAAGCCATTACCAAATCACCTTCGTTTTCGCGGTCGCGGTCATCAACAATAATTACCATCTTCCCTTTTTTAATATCTTCGACCGCTTCTTTAATGGTATTAAATCCGTGTCTCTTTTTTTTCTCTTGAACTTCTTTCATTTCAATAACCCATTTCCTTTAGCAGTGCATCGGTTAAAAAATTTTTCTCCGAGTTTTTGGTGCCGAGTAATTTCTCAACATACTTGGCAATAACGTCTGTTTCGATATTCACTTCATCGGAAACTTTTTTGTGTTGAAGATTCGTGTGCGTCCACGTGTGTGGAATAATTGATAACCCGATTATGTTGTTGCTAAGTTTTGCAATTGTTAAACTGATTCCGTCAACGGCAATCGAACCTTCGGGGATAACATACTTTTCCAGTTCACCGGGAATTTGAATTTCCACAAAATAATTTTCAGCAATCTTCTGAATTTTTTTTATGATGCCGATTCCATTCACATGCCCTTGCACGAGATGCCCGCCCAAACGATCAGACAAGCGAACAGCACGTTCCAAATTAACACATGAATTTTGTTTGATCATCTTCATTGTAGTTTTTTCAAGTGTTGTGCCGACAGCTTCAACCCAAAAACCGTTTTGTTCTTTTTTGATTACTGTAAGACAAACTCCGCTCACCGCAACAGAATCATTAACGCGCAAATCATCGGTAATCAACGATGCATTCACTTTTATTCTGAAACCATCGGTGATGCGGTCAATCTTTTCAAGTGTTCCGACTTCTTCAATTATTCCGGTGAACATTTTTTTCAGCTTTCTTTTTTATTAGTAACCAAATATCTCTGTGAGAGAATTAATGTTAACAGCCAAACACTTAGAGACAGTGTAAACATTTAGTCCTAAAATGACCTCACCCTAAATCCCTCTCCTTACTAAGGAGAGGGACTTTTAAAAACTATGCGTGTGTAGCCCCTTCTCTTTCCCGATAGAAAACATCGGGACAAGTCTAAGAGAAGGGGTCGGGGGATGAGTTCAAACTTATATACATATTTTTAAATAACCTCTAAAGCTTGTGGCAATTCTCAAAAGAAAAGAACAATAAATTTCACAATTACAAAACTTTTCTATAAACCAACTTCTGATCTTCTCCGATTCTTTCTGCAGAGAAAAGTTTGAGCTGAGACTGCAAACTTACATCAAAAGCATTAACTCCCTTTCCGAGAATAATCGGGGCTTGTAAAATAATAAGTTCATCGAACAAACTTGAGGAAATAAATTGAGAAAATATTTCTCTGCCCCCTTCCACAAAAACGGATTGAATATTCAAACCATTTAATTTGGTAAGAAGAAGGCGCAAATCAATTCTTCCGTTTGAATTAACTTCGAGCGGAAAAACTTTCACACCTTTGTTGGTAAGTGAATCAACTTTTCCGTTATCAACTTTGTCGGAACAAAATATCCACGTGTTCGTTTTGTTTTCATCGTTCAAACAAAGTGCGGATGGATTCACATTCAAACTTCCGTCCAAAATTATTCGGACCGGATTTCTTCCATTCACGTTTCGCACATTCAAAATCGGATCATCAACATTCACTGTTCCTTTACCGACAAGCACTGCATCATAAATTGCTCTTTGTTTATGAACGAACTCTACGGAATCTTTTCCGGTAATTTGTGTTCTTTTATTTTTTGCTTCTGCAATTTTTCTATCGAGCGTTTGTGCAATTTTCACGGTAACGTACGGAAGTTTTTGCAAAACATTTTTGAAATAAAAACGATTCAGTTCATTTCCTTCTTCTTCGAGAATTCCAACTGCAACTTCTATTCCCGACTCGCGAAGCTGTTCGATTCCTTTGCCGGCAACTTTCGGATTCGGATCGATGCTGCTCACCACAACTTTTTTAATTCCGCTTTCAATAATTAACGGAACACACGGCGGAGTTTTTTTATCGGTGTGACTGCACGGTTCGAGACTGCAATAAATTACCGCACCTTCCAAATTTTCAAATGTGCGCTTGATTGCATTTGCTTCTGCGTGCGGCTCTCCAAGTTTTTCGTGCCATCCCTCCGAAATTATTCTGCCGTCTTTTATTATCACAGAACCAACAAGCGGATTCGGACTGACATAGCCCGCTCCCCTTCGCGCAAGTTCAAAACATCTTCTTAAAAATTTTTCATCGTCGTTTTGGTTCATTGCAAAATGTGTTTTTGTTTGTGAACAACTTCTTTAACCGAGTTTGTTTCGTCAACAAGAATTACTTTCGGAACATGTCCGGCAATTTCCGATTCATCATAATCAGCGTACGATGCAATAATGATGAGATCGCCGGTCTGTACCAATCGAGCCGCCGCACCGTTCAAACTAATTTCATTTTCCTTTCCCAAAATTACATAAGTAGAAAATCGATTGCCGTTATTAATGTTGTAAATATCTACTTTCTCGAATTCAACAAGATCGGCGGCTTCGCACAATTTCGGATCAATTGCAATCGAGCCTTCATAATTCATATCCGAGCCGCTAACAACAGCGCGGTGTATTTTTGATTTCAGCAAAGTTCTAATCACGATTCTCCCCTTTCACTTTTTGCATTTACTCCGTGTTTGTCATTAGAAATATTTCTTGATGACAAATCGGAGTTCATTAAGTACGCGTAGTACAAACCTTTCAGCACGAGTGTCGGAATAATTACATCGAACAAACTTTCGTTTTCAAAAAGACTTGAGAAGCCGCCGGTGCCGACGACAACTGGTTCTTCATCCGAAAATACTTCGGACGTAATTCTATTTTTCAATTCGCGCACGATGCCGACTTGTCCGTAGAACAAACCCGATTGGATGCTTTCAATTGTTGAACGTCCTAAAACGCTTTCTGTTTTTTTGATTTCAACACTCGGCAGTTGTGCAGTGCGCGCTTCGAGAACTTCCATTGAAATTCTGATGCCCGGAATAATTATTCCGCCCAAATATTCTTTTGATTTACTGATCGCGCAGAATGTTGTTGCCGTGCCGAAATCAACTACAATAACATTTTTATCGGGATATAAGTTTGATACTCCGATTGCATTTGCAATTCTATCGGCACCCACTTCAAGCGGATTCCGGTATTTAATTTTCAACCCGGTTTTTGTTCCGGCTTTCAGAAAGAACGGATCGATGTTGAAATATTTTATGCATCCGCTCCGCAGCGAGTGATTGATATCGGGAACGACACTGCACAACGCGATGCCGTTGATTGCCGCCGGATCGATTTTGTTTTCCCGTAAAACCGAGCGTAGAAAAATTCCGATTTCATCCGATGAAAATTGCTGGCGCGAAGTTTTCCTGAATTGTACAACAAGTTCATCTTTGCTGAAAACCCCGCCGTACATTTGCGAATTACCGACATCGATACAAAGAATCATTTTAACTCCCGTAATTTTATTTCCAATTTCTGTGCAAGCTCGAACGCTGTTGAGCAATTGTTGAAATCCATCGCGCGGTCGTAAATCTTAAAACCGGCTTGAACATTTCCGTTTGTCCTATCAGATATATCGTTCAACACAACAAAATTAATTGCGTTAACAGATTTCGAAAATAACTTCCCAACTTCTGCTGTTCGTTCTTTCTCGCTGTCCGTATTTGTGAATTTGAAAGCCGCGACAACAACGTTTTTATTCCGTGAATACGATTTTAGTTTTTCGACAATCTTAAAATTCCTTTTGAGATTTAAAATCATCGCGTCCTGATCTGAACTGATTTTTTTATTGACCGGCGCATTTATTTTTTTGCCGTCCATTTCAATTGAATCGAGCGAATAATCGCTAACTGCCGCGAGATGAATCACCGCATCAAAATCGTTTCCGCCCAAAAGTTTTTCAAGCTTGTTGTTCAGATCATTAAAATCATTGAAAAATATTTTTTCGCAATCCGTTGAAGGGATCATCGAATCTTCGCCGAGCAAACCCGTGACAAAATTATTTCTTCTTCGGAAATAATCTGCAATTGCAGAACCGGTTCTGCCGGTACTCAAATTTGTAATGTAGCGGACGCCGTCAATATTTTCTTTTGTTGCACCCGATGTTACAAGCACGCGAAGTTTTTTTTTATCTTTATTATCGTTTGCGAGCACGGTAAAAATTCGTTCGTAAATTTCATCCGGTTCAAGAAGTTTTCCTTTGCCGGTATCGCCGCATGCGAGATAACCTTCTGCAGCCGGTAAAATTACAACGCCCCACTCTTCCAATTTTTTTAACGATGCTTGCGTTGCCGGATGCTGATACATTAACGTATTCATTGCCGGTGCAATCAAATACGGCTTCGTCCAATCGTGTGCAAGAAAAAGTGATGTGAGAAGATTGTCTGCAACGCCGCCCGCAAATTTGTTAATCGTGTTCGCTGTTGCCGGACAAACAATTACGAGGTCTGCCCACTTATCAAGATTTATGTGGCTCATCACTTGGTTCGGCGTGAACGAATCCGTGTGAACGGGATTGCCGGTCAATCCTTCCAATGTTGCAGAGCCGATAAACTTCAGCGCGTCTTCGGTTGCAGCAACTTTTACTTCGCAATTATTCTGCACAAGTTTGGAAATCAAGTACGCACTTTTGTAAGCGGCAATCGAGCCGGTTATTTTGAAAAGTATTTTATAGTTGTACATTGTCTATCAACCTCACTTTGCCGAGATGAACCGCACCGAATCTTCTCCCTTCGTAATCGGCGATGTAATCAACTTTGAAGCCGTGTCCTTCGAGTTCGTTTTTTATTTCATCGGCAGATTTTTCACTCATCAATAATTCGGGAAAATGTACTGCATGTTTTCGTTCCGCTTCGGTTAACAAAAGATTTCTCGAACTCATTGCGAGTCCGTCTTTCTCGCGCACAGTCGGACACGGAATTATTTCCGTGTTAAAGAAAAATGCTTTCGCCATTCCGTCAATCAATTTGTACTGCTGAAAATCTTTCTCACCGAAATATGTTTTATCGGGTTCGATTATGTTGAGCAGTTTCAAAACAATTGTGAGCACGCCTTCAAAATGCCCGGGACGAAATGCGCCGCATAAAATTTTGCTCAACTCGTTTTCCGTAACGCGGTATCTGTAATTATCGTGATAGATTTCATTCCACTCCGGCTGGAAAAGAAAATCAACTTTGTTCTGTTCGAGAAGACTCAAATCTTTATCAAACGTTACCGGGTAATTTTTAAAATCATTCGGATCGTTAAACTGCGCCGGGTTAACAAAGATACTCACGACTGAAATATCGTTTTGCTCAACACATGTTTTGATTAATGATTCATGCCCGGCATGAAGCGCACCCATTGTCGGAACAAAGCCGACACTCTTTCCAAAAAATTCTTTCGACTTATAGAGTTGTTTCCATTCTGAAATCGATTTGATAATCTTGGTCATTAATAACTTTCCTCTTTTGTAGGGAATTTATTTCCTTTGATATCGCTGCTGAAATTGTTCAACGCATCTTTTATCAATTCAAAACCGCTCAAATATTTTCTCACAAATTTCGGATTGAAATTTTTATTCATGCCGAGCAAATCTTGCAGAACTAAAACTTGTCCGTCTGTGTCCGGTCCGGCACCGATTCCGATTGTCGGTATTTCAAGTTCGTCAGTAATCTTTTTTGCAAGCAATGCCGGAATCATTTCCAGCACAATTGAGAAACACCCGGCTTGTTGAAGCTGAATGGCATCCTCCAAAATTTTTTTTGATGCGGCTTCCTCTCTGCCTTGCAATTTGAATCCACCGAATTGATGAACCGACTGCGGCGTTAAACCGAGATGCCCCATCACCGGGATGCCCGTACTTGTTAATCGATTTATCAATTCAATGTTACCTTCGGCACCTTCAATTTTTACGGCTTGCGCACCGGCTTTCATCAATTTATCGATTGAAAAAATTAACTGCTCGAACCCTTTGCGGTGTTCGAGAAACGGAAGGTATGCGATCAAAATTTTATTTTTTAATCCGCGCTTCACCGCCGCAACGTGGTAGCGCATCATTTCAATTTCTGCATTCACTGTCGATTCGAATCCGTGCATCACCATCGAAGCACTATCGCCAACGAGTACGGCATCAACATTTGTCTCATCGATAATTTGTGCCGACCAGTAATCGTAACAAGTGACAACGGAAATTTTTTCTCCGCCGCTTTTCATCTTTTTAAATTCGGTTACAGTTTTCATTTTTCAGTAAAGTGCCAATTACTAATTTTTCAAATTGCGGCTAAAGCCGGTTTTAATTCTTTGCACAAGTCCACGAGATAAATCTCGTGGCAATTTTGTCCCGATATTAAAAACAATTGCCACTATCTTTAGATAGTGGGATATTATAATCTACAACTCATGGACTTTAGTCCACATTAAAAAACTCAGCGAAAATTCTTCCGACGAAAGCAGTTGTCAAACAGATTGAAAAAATTCGGTTAATGAAAACCCACGATGTGTAACTTCGATTTGTCGCGAGGTACCTGTCCATCGGATCAAGTCCTTATTTTTGTTGAAGATATTTTTTTAGTAACTGTCTTTTCAGATCAGTTCTGTTCGGCAAAAACCACGGCACAAAACTAAGTATTTTGAGAGAACAAATAAAGTCCTTTGTTGAGTAGAAAAACGTTTTTAGAGACAAAAATGACTTAACTATTCAGGAATTTTCGTTGATATTAAGTACTAAACTCTCTACCTTTAATCAGGTTTAATAAAAAAATTCCAACCATGTTATACTTTTGTTAATCGTGAATTAAACCATAAAATATACCAGCCGAGATTTAATAATTAATTAGAGGTCAACATGAAAAAAAACTTTTTCGTTCTAATTCCTCTATTGTTAATATCATTTATAATCTTCAGTTGCGAATCATCACAAACTGATGTTAATCAGCCGGAGAGTCAAAATAATACACTCGCAAAAACAAACTCCGGTGCCAATGATGGATGTACAACAATTCAATCGGGTACACTACTAACCTCGGATGGAGAAGTTATTAAACCGGGTTATGATAAATGGGGTTATAACTATCAAGCAATGATGTTCAACGGTACTTATTGCGATGCCTATAGAAATGCCGCTTGGTGCCAGAATTATAAAGATGTTTCTTTAATAATGAAATGGAATGAAGCCTGGCTCTCTAACAAAGATTGCGATGGTGATGGGAAATTAGACCGCCATTTCGGTTACGCTAGTTACAGAGGTTCGGGGGCGTGGACTACTAACCATCAATCCGGTACGTACTTGGTAGATGGGAAAAAGTGTAAGTGGACATACTTTGTAAAAATTATTGCCGCACC
>DYJK01000014.1 GCA_020723165.1 Melioribacter roseus
TTTTAATCACGGGAAAAATAAGATTCTTTCAAGTTACGGTGGAATAGGTTCCGTTGTTGATACAACAGATAATTCCGTTATAATAGAGACATTTGATAATTGGGGTTATAATCATATTTTGAATTCAACTGAAATTGAGCAATACCTAATAATTGATGACAGATTACTTTCGAGACTCAAATATATTTTTACCAGTCTACAACATATTGTAAGTGTTCCAGATGAATATGATAGAAGAATTCATCCAAAGGCTAATTATTTCCCAAAATGGTTTTATTGTCCGAAGTGTAAACAGTTCAAAGAATATTTTGAGTGGTTTAAATCCTGGAAAGAAATTGGAAAAGACCAAGCATATTTTTTTCCGCCTAAGTGCTCGAACAAAGAATGTTATGAAGAAATACTTGAACAAGTTCGATTTGTTATGACTTGTCCAAATGGCCATATTCAAGATTTACCTTGGAAGTTTTGGAATAAACAAACAAAAGAAAAACAAGCCAGACAAAATTTTAATACAGAAGATGAAGGGGAAGATAGCAGAGGCTCAATATTATTAGACTTTAGTTCAAAATGCTGTGAGAATCAAAAACTAATTTACTCTGTTAGTAGAGAAAACTCAGAATTGTCTGGAATACATATTGAATGTAAAAGCTGTGGTAAAGCAGAAAATTTAAGCGGTATTTTTGGATTTAGAATGAAATGTAATGGTAACTCACCTTGGTTTGGAATGAAAGTACATCAAAGTTGTGAAGAAAAATTAAAAGTTGTAATTAAATCAAGCAACAGTATATACTATGCCAACTTAATTTCAAGTATTTACATACCAGTTAATCAGATTAGTTTGAAACAAGAACACAGAGTTTTAATTTCTAAATGGTTGGAGAGAGGCAAACAACCAGATGAAATTATAAGAGATTTGAAACTTGATTATGATGTACCAGAATCTGAAACCAAAAAATACATACAAGGATCTGAAAGTTATATCTCAGAACAATCATTTAGGGAAGTAGAGTATGATTATTTCCTAACTAAAGAAATTGAATTGGGTGATTCAATAAAGTTTTCGAAAATTGATGTAAAAGACAGAATAAAAGGTTTAGATACGATAGTAAGAATAGAAAAGTTGAAACAAATTTCTGTTCAAACATCTTTTACTCGTCAAATGCCTATTGATGCTGATGCAATTTTATTAACGGATGATGAGTCTAATGCAATAGAATATGAAGTAAAACGACAATCTACATCTTCAAAGAATATTAATACTTCAATCTTACCCGGCATTGAGTCATTTGGCGAAGCAATTCTATTCACAATTAATAAAAATGGATTAGATGAATGGTATAAAAATGATAATGTTGTGAAGCGAGCAAGTGTAATTAGAAATAATGCACAATCTTCACAACGTAAATTTGTAAGAAGAATTAGCGAAGGTGTTACTCCACAATTTTTGTTAATACATACACTCTCTCATTTAATAATAAAAGAATTAGAATATGTATGTGGTTATCCAGCAGCTTCACTACAAGAACGACTTTATGTTGGCAATAAGATGTTCGGATTTATGATAATGGCAATCGAAGGAACTGAAGGAAGTCTTGGTGGCTTAGTAAGTCAATGCGATGACCTTGACAATTTAAAACGAATAATAAATAGTGCAATAGAAAGAGCTAAGGATTGTTCATCTGATCCAATATGTGAAAACTCAGATGGACAAGGAGTTGAAAACTTAAATCTTGCAGCTTGTTATTCTTGTACACTTTTACCGGATATATCTTGTGAAATGTTCAATTCTTTTTTAGATAGGAAACTTTTAATAGATAACGATTTTGGATTTTTTTAAAAATGAAATTTTATGAAATATAAAAACGCATATAATGTCGCAACTTAAAGCGACCACCTCTTCGATGCGGTCTAATTGAGTCGCATTAAGGTAGGTTTTAAAGTCCGCGCGGTGGTAAGTTTGTTGTGTAAAGTTAGTTATACAAATAATATCTCTTCGAAATCTCTCTGAATTTGTTAACATCTTTTTTCAAAATATCTTTTATATCTTCAACCCGGTATTTTTCCGAAAATTTTAACCTGATTTGGTCTGTCCCCATAACTTTATCAAACATTTTTATTCTTGTCGAATCTGTGAGATCGAAAATTTTTTTATCGGGGTATAACTGATTATGAACTTGCATGAATTGGAACTGCAATTCCAATAGATCAACGGCATCAGCGTTAGTAAAATGAATCTGCACGCCGTTAAGAATTTTATCAAGCCATATCCCGTAATTTGTTTTATAGGTGGTTGGTCTGAACACAACCCCGTTAAGGTTCAGTTTATTCATTCTATCTGCCAAAGAATCTGCATTAATCCAATCAGCTGCAAAAGTTTGGAATGGAAGTGTGTAGCTAATACCAATTGATATTGTTACTAATTCTCCCAGTACACCGGTACTTACAACGTAAAAAGGTATTTGACTGTACGGTACGTTGGCAGAAGTTGGCACCCAAATTAAACCGGTATCATCAAAAGTCATCCAACGTTCCCATCCGTTCATTTTAATAATATTCAGCTTGCACTTAACCCCGTTTGTTAACATTCCTTCTTCGTTTAAGAGATAAGCTAACTCGCCGCAAGTTAATCCATACACATAAGGGATTTTGAATCGGCTTACAAACGAAATAAAATTATCTTCGGGAATATTTCCTTCTATACGTAAACCTCCAAGCGGATTTGGTCTATCGAGAACAACAAACTCAATATTATTTTCAGCGGCAGCTTCCATTGTATAACCAAGAGTGCTTATGTAGGTGTAGGAGCGGCATCCTATATCCTGGATATCATACACAAGTAGATCAATATCCAAGAGCATTTCAGGTGTAGGTTTTTGCCGCTTTCCGTAGAGCGAATAAAATTTAATCCCGGTTAAACTATCAACAAAATCATCGGTCGATTCTCCGGCGGAATTAAATCCCCTGAAACCATGTTCAGGACTAAAAACAGAAACGAGATCAAAATTTTTTGCTTTATGAAAAAGATCAACATTAGAGACCAATCTGCTGTTAAGCCCGGTATGATTTGTTACCAGACCTACTCTTTTACCCGATAGAATTGAAAAATTATCTCTCTCTAAAACATCGAGTCCTAAAAGTACTTTTTGATTTTGAGCAAATAAAAAGGAATGTAGCAATAAAAAAAATAACCATAACTTCATGATGACATAAGCGATTTTATTATTGATTCAAGAAGCGAAGTTGTACCCCGATCGATTTCTTCGTTAAGTATAGATACCCGTTTTCTTATTTCATCTGCTATAGTTTGGTTATTTAAAGATGAACAATTGATTAGTACATTGAGATAAGCACCGTAAGAAGATGTTTTGATTAACGATGCTGCTACACCGGCATCGGATAGTGAATTTCGATTCCCTTTATCTACTACGACTTTTATGATAGGCAATAACTCGTAACAATTTTTAATTACTTCGGAAGGGATTTCGGCAGCACCGATTGTTGCTTGTTCTATCGCATTTGTTCTTATAGTTTTTTCTTGATCTGATTCTTTTGGAAGCTTGAACGCTGCCATAACATTATCAAATGCATCATTATCTTTTTGAGCGAGTTCAATAAATTTTTTCTGGTAAGTTTCTAATCTTCCTTTTAACGAGATCATTTCACTTTCAACTTCAGCATATTTCTTTTTGCCGATTGTAAGATTGCAGACCATAGTTCCCAGACTTGCCGATAAAGCACCGCAAAGCGCTGCTACATTACCACCGCCCGGTGTTGGCGAGTTTGAAGATAATTCATTCAAATATTCTTGCATTGTTTTTGAGAGATCCATTGTTACTCCTATTCTTGTAATTCTGATACCGAAAATGAGTAAAACGAATTTTCGGGAGAAGAATCTCTAACACGTGTTATAAGAGATTCTCTGCCTTAAAAACGGCGGACAAGTTCGTCGCCCCGTGATTGCCGGGACTCCTCAGAATTAGATTATGTATTCAATAATTTTTTCTTCAGGTAAAAATTGATTAAGCGAACTCAACCCTAATTTATCAATAGCTAATTGGACTAATTTCTTTTCATCGATCTCATTATTACTTGAATAAAATTTCCCGGCTTCGAGCAACGCTTCGAGCGGAACGAGTCCAATGATTTCGCTGCCGTCCACTTCGACACCTAATCTTTCGGCTTCCTTTTTCACTTCTTCAAACGCTACGTGTATAGGTGTAACCTTGTAATTGGTCAAGTTGATTGACACCTGGGTACAATTATATTTTTCTAATGATACACCCATTCCTTTGAATTCTTTCAAACGTCCCGGAACTTTTACAGTTTTACCATCAATTTTAATAACGTTACCATTTTCATCGCGTTTAGAATAGCCGCTTTCACGTAGAACTTCCGCAATTTCTTTTGCATACTTAACATCGGTAGAACTAATATTTACATTATACGCAATTAAAAAGAAACGCGAACCGGTTACTATTGCACCAAGTTTGGGATTAAATTTTGCTTCGCCGTAATCGGGTATCCAATTCGGATCTTTTATTTTTTCTTCTAATCCTTCGTATTCACCTTGACGAATGCTAGATAAACTTTTTCTGTCTGCTTTTCTTGCTGCATGTTCATATAAATAAACCGGTACATTAAGTTCTTTGGAAATTATCCCGGCAAATTGTTCTGATATTTTAACACATTCTTCCGTTGTAACGTTCGAAACCGGTACAAAGGGAACGACATCGATAGCACCTAAACGCGGATGCTCGCCTTTGTGGTTTCTCATATCAATATGTTCAGCCGCGGCTTTACAAGCATTCACAGCACCATTTAATATTCCTTCTTCGTTGCCGGCAAGTGTAACAACAACACGGTTATAATCAGCATCCGGTTCAAGACTTAATAGTTTGGCATCCTTGGTTGAATTAATAGCATTTCTAATTGCATCAAATGTTTTTTGATCTTTCCCTTCACTGAAATTTGGAACGCACTCAATTATTTTTTTCTTCCTACTCTCTGGTGTCATGAAATCTCCGGATTACGTTTATAGATGATATTACCTTTTTTGATTGTCATCGAATTTAAATTTTGTCCTATATTGTAAATTATTTCAGGATAGTTTTTAGCATCAAATATAGAAAAGTCCGCTTGTTTGCCGATCTCGATGCTTCCGATTTTATCATTCATATTAATTGCTTTAGCTGCATTGATTGTTACAGCACAAATTATTTCTTCCGCTTTCATTTTCATCTGGAGTGCTGCCAAACTCATTATGAAATGCAGATTTTGGATATTCGAAGAACCTGGATTGTAGTCTGTTGATAAGGCAACTATTGCATCTTGATCAATTAATTTTCTTGCCGGTGCATAATTATAATTCAAGAAAAATGACACTCCGGGCAGCAGAACCGAAACAACATCAGATTTAGCTAATTTATGAATATCCTCATCACGTATTACTTCAAGATGATCAGCCGAATATGCTTTATGTTTGAGCGCAACATCTAATCCGCCAATATTATTAAACTGCTCGGTATGAAGCCGTATTTTATATCCCAGCTTTTTTGCCTTTGTAAATATTTTATCAACCTCTTCGGAACTAAAAGCACTCTTCTCACAAAAGGCATCAACAAATTCTGCAAGATTATTTTTAATAATAAATGGTAAGAGTTCATCGGTAATAAGTTTAATGTAATTCTTATGATCGTTTTTGTACTCAAGCGGATAAGTGTGCGCACCAAGGAAAGTTGGGATTATATCGATTGGCAATAACTTTTTGAAATAGTTTATTACTTGGAGGAGTTTAATCTCATCGTAATAACTTAACCCGTAACCGCTTTTTATTTCTAATGCAGTTATACCCTGGGAAATAAAATTGTCTATTCGTGGTCTGATGATTTTAATTAAATCTTCAAAAGATGATTGTCGTACGGCTTTAACCGTAGAATTTATTCCGCCGCCGGCTTCGGCAATTTCCTCGTATGTTGCGCCATTTAACCTCATCAAGAATTCGTTTGCCCTATTTCCGGCAAAAGCGGTATGAGTATGGCATTCAATCAAGCCTGGTAATACCAATCTATCTTTTACGTCAATTATTTCATCAAATCTGTGCTTATTGATTGTTGAATTTTTTATGAAATCTTTGATAATTCCATTTTCTACTATTATTGAATGATCATAAAGCGGTTCAAGGGAAGCTAAATCTTTCCCTCTTTTATAGTTTTTGCCAAAAGTATTGATGGTAACAATTTGAGAAGGTTCTTTTATTAATTTTTTCATTATAGTCCGAATCTTAGAAAAATCACTCAAAAACAGACGAAAATTGGTTTTTATTACCCACTTCAAAAATAGATAAATAATAAGTTTATTTTCTAATCTTTTTGTTGGTGGGTTTCAATTTTCGTATTTTTGCATGTTAAAAACTATAGGACCAGCCATAAATGCCTTCAAAGTATAAAATTCTTTTCGTTACATCAGAAGTAGTCCCATTCATTAAAACCGGCGGTCTCGCCGATGTTTCATCTGCATTACCTCAAAAATTACAAGAATTAGGGCACCAAGTTCGTATTGTTGTACCAAAATACGGTGCAATAGACGAAAGAAAACACAAAATTCACGAGGTAGTTCGATTAAAGGATTTAAAAATCAATATTGGAGAAAAAGAAGTAATTTTTTCACTCCGTTCTTCATTCTTGATAGGTCCTAAAACAAGGGTACAGATATACTTTCTTGATAACCCGGAATATTTTGGAAGCAGACATAGTTTATATACCGATCCTCTTTCAGGTGAGGAATATCCAGATAATGATGAAAGATTTATTCTCCTTGCCCGTGCAGTATTTGAATTAGTAACAAAACTAGGCTGGGTGCCTGATATTATTCATTGTAATGATTGGCAAACCGGTTTGGTACCGGCTTATTTGAAATCCGCATTTGCAAAAGACCCCCTCTTTACACCTATAAAAACCTTATTTACCATTCATAATCTTTCTTTCCAGGGCATTTTCTCTAAAAGTACTTTTGCTAAAACTGCATTACCAGCAGAATTAGAAAGTGAGAGAGGTATCCTTTTTAAAGGTAAATTAAATTTTCTAAAAAGTGCTCTCACTTATTCGGATATGATCAATACTGTAAGCGAGACGTACTCAAAAGAAATTTGTCAGTTCAAAGAATTTGGATCGGGCTTGCATGATATTTTAAGCAAACGTAAAAAGGATATGTATGGAATTATAAACGGAATTGATGATACAATATGGAATCCGGAAGTAGATGCAAAAATTCAGCATAAGTATTCAATTAAAAATATTGAACATAAAGAAGAGAACAAAAAAGCATTAGCTAATAATTACGGCTTTGACTACGATGAAAAAATTCCCGTCGTTGGAATGATTTCAAGATTGTTTGAGGATAAAGGATTGGACCTATTGGAAAAGGCATTCCCACAGTTGATGAAGTTAAATATGCGATTGATATTGCTTGGAACCGGCGATAAGAAATATCATAAATTTTTTACAAGTGCTGCTTCCAAATACTCGGATAAATTTTCTTGCTTCATCGGCTTTGATGAAGAACTAGCTCACCTGATTGAAGCCGGTTCGGATATTTTCTTGATGCCTTCAAAATATGAACCGTGCGGTTTGAACCAAATGTATAGTCTCGTTTACGGAACTGTCCCGGTAGCTCACAAGACCGGCGGTTTAGCCGATACTGTCCAGCCGTTCAACTCTAAAAATAATTCCGGTAATGGTTTCGTTTTTGAAAAATATACTTCACTTAGTATGATTACCGAATTGAAAAAGGCAATCAAAATTTTTACTAACGATAAAGAAACCTGGCAGACAATTATGAAGAACGGGATGAAATCTAATTTTAGCTGGCTCAATTCTGCCAAAAAGTATGTTGATCTTTACAAAAAACTCACCGATTGATATTAATGTCGAACTATGCACTATTTTTAGATAGGGATGGAACAATAAATTTTGATTCCGGCTACCTTAAAGACCCAAATGAAGTTATACTTTTACCCGGTGTAGCTGATGGCATAAAATACCTAAAAGATAAATTCAATCTGAAGATAATCGTAATATCAAATCAAGCCGGTATAGCTTATGGTTTGATGACCCACGAAGATGTAAAAAATGTTAACGAAAAAATTAATGCGCTGCTTCAAGAATACGGCACTTTCATAGATGCTTTCTATTACTGCCCATATCATCCGCAATATAATACCGATGAAGAATCAAAATGTAGGAAACCATCTCCGTATATGATTGTTAAAGCAGCAGCTGAATACAACATTGATTTAGGTAAATCATATATGATTGGCGATAAAAGTATAGATGTATTATGCGGAATGAATGCCGGTGTGAAGACGATTTTGATATCAAATGATAATACGGAAATTAATGTCTTGCATAATCAAGGGAAAAAGCCCAATTTTGTAGCCGCAAATTTTAAAGCAGCTTGCGATTATATTGATAATGATTTTTCGGAGGCAGTTAATTGAACAAACCTTTTAAGCTTTTACTCCTTTCGCTTATTTCCGGTTTCTTATTTATCTCGTGTGATGATGATCCTTCATCTACCGGGCTTGGACTAGTAACGGATAAAGATAAAGTACAATTTGCAGAACTTGATTCATATTCAGCCGGGATGAGGCAATCATCCGATTATTTTGAAGGTAAACAAAATTTAGGTTCATCCGAGTTATTAATCCTTGGTAAAAATTCCAATTCAGAAAGTGTAGTGCTGTTACATTTCTCGATCTTTCTAACCGACTCTTTGAAGACACAATTAAACAACCACGAAGCATTTGTTACAAAGGCATGGTTGCAGATGACACCTAATTATACTTTAGGTGATGTCAATAATAATTTTGATTTTACGGTACATAAAATTAATTCGCAGTGGAGTTCCGTAGGATTTAACAAAGATAGTCTTTTATCAGGCAGTTTTAGTTTTGATCCTACTAATGTTTTAACCTCAAAAACGATAGACGATACAACATTTAATTTTGAAGTAGAACCGGAAGTTGTTCAAAAGTGGCTGGAATATCATGCTGATACATTGAACAATCCTAAATATTATGGATTGTTGCTGAAGCCGGCACCCGGCACTCAAAAATTTATAGGGTTCAACTCTTTGCAGTCGTCCGACTCTGAAACAAGACCGTTAATTAATGTTGTAATGGAAAAACCATCGGTTTATAAAGATACTATAAGTATCAATCCGTATATGGATCTGCATGTTGTAACCGGAGATGTTCCGACAAATCCTAACAGAATAATTTTAGAAGGGGGTTTGCCGATTCAAGGGAACCTATTTTTTGATCTTTCATCGCTTACCAAAGATCTTATAATTAACAAAGCTACATTAGAATTAACGGTTGATACTTTAGCATCGTTCGATGGGAATCCTAAATCCGATTCTATACTTGCAAGAATATTGAAAGACAGTACAGCAAAATCGTTGACAAGTGATAGTTTAATCGCTACTGTAATCAAGAGAACCGGTAATGTTTTTAGTGGTGATATAACATGGATGGTGCAGCGCTGGATTCAAGGAACTGTTGAAAACCAAGGTATACTTCTCGAATTGTATGATGAAGAATTTAGTGCAGCACGGATATCACTGTATGGTACCAAAGAGCCGGAAGTTTCACTTAGACCACGCCTTAAAATAATTTATGTGAAGAAAAAGAATTAATGAAAATTAAAAAATATTTTTTAGCGTTATTACTTATAATCCCGTTTGAGATTTTCGCATCCGGCGGATCTTTTTATTCGCGTTACGGATTGGGAGATTTTTACTATTCAATATCCGCAAGAAGATTGGCGATAGGAGAATTAGGTATTGCCCTCTCAGATTATGATTACCTGAATAATCTTAATCCGGCAAGCTGGAGTAAATTACGCTTGACTCGTGTTGAAACCGGGGTTCTTTACCACGGCACTGATATTTCTTCGGCAACAAGTTCCGTATTCCATTCTCAAACAATTTTTTCAGGAATTATTCTCGGTTTCCCAATTGATAATGATCTTGGTATAGCATTGACCGGCGGAGTTGTCCCTTATTCGAATGTTAATTATGAAATATTAGGTGAAGAACAAGATTCTTTGGTTGGTTCCTATGATGCTCATTACAAGGGAGATGGGGGATTATCAAAAGTATTTCTTGGTCTGTCATATAAATTACCGATGGATATTTCTTTTGGTGCTTCCTTCGAATATTATACCGGTAGAATTCAATACTCAACTGCAATCGATTTTTCGACTGAAGCTTCTGTGCGCGATGCTTCTTTCATAACAGATTATAGTCATCATGGGGTCGGTTTTACTTTAGGTCTCATCTCTAATAATTTATCAGAACTATTTGGAATTGAGAAACTGAATGATATTAGGATTGGTGTTACGTACTCTAACGGTGTCAAATTAACAACTGATAGCACAAATACTTCGCAGACGATTATCGGAGATTTAATTTCCTCTGCCGGTACTTTCAAGACAGAATTGCCGTACCGTCTCGGTATCGGTCTCTCGATGAAGTGGAATGATAGATACAACATTTTGTTTGATTATCTTTTCCAGCCGATGGGCGAATTATCTTTTGAAGGTAATAAAACTCAAGAGTTAAGAAACCTGAATAAATTTAGTCTGGGATTTGAGTATCGTAACCCGGAATCCAGGTCACAGTCATTCTGGGAACACATAATGTTGAGAACCGGTTTAAGTTTTGAACAAACACAATACGTAGTTAATGGAAATGGGATCGATCAAATTTCATTTTATACCGGGTTATCTTTGCCAATTGGATATGATAACACAGTTGATTTGGCATTCCAGATCGGTAAAAGGGGAACAACAGATAACAATTTATTATCAGAGAATATTTATAAATTTTCCATAACTTTCAGCATCGGAGAACTTTGGTTCATTAGAAGTGATAGATAAAACAAACGTAAGGAAAATTAAATTGAAACGGGGAACAATTCTTTTCGTATTTATTTTGCTGATTGCCAGCATTACACTTAAAGCTCAAAATGAGCTTCTAACAAATTTCAGTCTCTTCTACGAATACCATAAAAACAAAGATTTTCAGAGCGCACTTCCATATGGATGGAAAGTTGTCAATACCGACCCGTCCCAATTTTTAAAATATAAAATTTTCTCAAGGATGGAAGAAGCTTTGTGGTATTTGCATGATAGCAGCAATGTATCGGATCAGGAGAAGATGGCAATCAAAGATACAATGAATTACTTCTATGATAAGGCAATTCAATATGAATCGAACTTAGCGGGTTTTTATACAGCAAGAAAAGCTTATGTTAAGGAAGTGTGGAATAATAGCGATCCCAATGAAATAATAAAAATATACGAATCTGCTTTAGAAAAAGATGCTGCACTGCCAACATTTTATAAAGACCGTTTGGGAATGCTTTACGTTAATAATGCATCAGACGAAAACGAATATAAATTAAAAGCTTTGGATCTATATTCTAAATTGGCTGAAGAAGAAGCTGATAATCCGGTATGGAATCAGAAGCTTGAATCAATAGCAGAAAATATTGAAGAGTTGGTGGACATTACTAAGAAATCATGGGATTTCGATAAGGAAAATCCGGAAAAAGCATGGAAATATGCAGCCACATGTATTAAAGCTCAAGACTTTGAAAAAGCAAAAGAACCGTTAGAGTTTCTCACAATCAAAGCACCGGAGGTTATTAATTATTGGAAACAGTTGGCTAGTGTTTATGATAAATTGGAAATGACAGATAAAGCAACTTCTGCTTACAAAAAATTAATTGAATTGCAGCCGGACAATAGAGATAACTATGTTAACATTGCGCTTGTTTATAAAAAGTTGGAACAGTTATCAGTTTCAAGGACCTATCTACAAAAAGCAATGAACATAGATTCGAACTGGGATTACCCGGTTTTAATCGAAGCACAACTTTATGAACAAAGTGCCAGGTCATGCGAATTCGATTTTATGGCAAAGTGTGTTTATTTACTTGCAGTAAGTTCTTATAGAAAAGCTGCCGGTATGGGTGGACAATTTGCCACAACTGCTTCGGATAGAGTAAAGGCGTTACAAAATTCGATACCGACAAAAGAAGATTATTTCTTTAGAAAATTAAAATCAGGCGATACAATTAAAATTGAAGGTGCTTGTTACGCATGGATTGGAAGATCTGTAAACGTACCGTGATCACAAATTATTCAAAAAAATAAATTATATGCTACAATATCTTACTGCTGATCCTGAAATATTAAAGATTGCACAACTTGAAATTAATAGACAGCAATCAAATCTTGAATTAATTGCATCCGAAAATTTTGTAAGTCTTGCGGTCCTAAGTGCTGCCGGTTCTGTTCTAACAAACAAATATGCTGAAGGCTACCCGGGCAAAAGGTATTACGGCGGATGTGAATTTGTTGATATGGCGGAAGACCTTGCACGGGAACGTTTGAAAAAACTATTCGGTGCTGAATATGTTAATGTTCAACCACACAGCGGCTCGCAAGCTAATATGGCTGCTTATATGGCTCTTCTTAAACCCGGTGATACAATCCTGGGATTAAGCTTAGATCATGGGGGCCATTTAACTCATGGTTCTTTAGTTAATTTTTCCGGACAAATCTACAGAGCAATTCCTTATACTTTAGATAGAGAAACAAAATTACTTGATTATAATTTGGTTGAAGACTTAGCGAAGAAAGAAAAACCAAAACTTATCGTAATGGGTGCAAGTGCATATTCACGCGATTGGGATTTTGCAAAGTTCAGGGAAATCGCTGATAAAGTTGGTGCGTTATTGATGTGTGATATTGCTCATCCGGCTGGTTTAATTGCTAAAGGTCTTTTGAATAACCCTCTTCCGTATTGTGATGTAGTGACTTCGACAACACATAAAACTCTCCGCGGGCCACGTGGCGGTATAATAATGATGGGTAAAGACCGCGATAATCCATTAGGAGTTAAAACATTAAAAGGTGACCGTTTAAAATTAATGTCTGAAATTTTTGATGGAATGGTTATGCCCGGTATCCAGGGTGGACCACTAATGCATGTAATAATGGCTAAAGCAGTTGCGTTCGGGGAAGCACTTCAAGATTCATTTACTGATTATGTTAAGCTAGTAATAAAAAATGCACAAACATTAGCCAACGAATTAATGAATTATGGATATGAAATAGTATCCGGCGGAACAGATAATCATTTAATGTTAGTTGATCTCACCAAAAATAATTTGAGCGGTAAAAAAATTGAGAATGCACTCGGTGCTGCCGGCATCACTGTAAATAAAAATATGATTCCATTCGATACTAAAAGTCCTTTTGTTACAAGCGGTATTAGGATTGGTACACCGGCTGTTACTACAAGGGGGATGAAAGAAAACGAGATGAAAATTATTGCTTCATTTATTGATAGAGCAATTATGAATTATGAGAATGAAGCGTTGCTGAAAAATATTAGTGAAGAAGTTGCCAGGTTGTGCAGTAAATTTCCTTTGTACCCTGAATTAAAATTAAACTAAATTCATTGTGAGCACTAAAGGGAAAAACCACTCCGATAAGTCTGCAAATACTGAAATCGAAATGTCCTTTCTTGAGCATCTCGAAGAACTGAGATGGCGCATCATTTATGCTTTAATAGGAATTGTAATTGGGGCCATTGTTGCGTGGATATTCATCGACTTCTTTATTGATCAGATTCTACTACTCCCGGCTAAGACAGCTAAACTCAAACTTCAGAACTTACGTCCTTTTGGGCAGCTCTTTATTTACTTTCAAGTAGCGATTATACTGGGATTTATTTTTAGTATCCCGAATGTATTCCTACAATTGTGGAAATTTATATCGCCGGCATTAAAAGAAAATGAAAAAAAATACATTACTGCAATTGTAATTTTCACAACACTATGCTTTTTGTTAGGGGTAACTTTTGCATACTTTGTAATGCTTCCTTTGGCACTGAAGTTTGCTGTACAGTTTGGTTCACCCTTGATCGAAAATAATTTTTCTATCGATGAGTATTTTTCAATTATTCTTAGTGTTATTCTTGGTGCCGGACTTGTGTTCGAATTACCGATGCTCTCATTTTTCTTATCAAAGATAGGGATATTAACACCCGGGGTAATGCGTAGGTACCGCAGACATTCAATTGTAGCTATTTTAATATTTGCCGCTATTTTAACACCCGGCACCGACCCGGTTTCCCAGGTGATTCTTGCCATTCCATTGGTTATTTTATACGAAATAAGTATTTTAGTTTCAAAAATTTTCCAAAAGAAAACTTGAAACTAACATCGCTCTCAGAAATCACTTACCTTGTTGAAGACGAATTAAAACAATTCAATGAATTATTTAAAAAATCATTGAAATCAAAAGCCGGTCTTGTTGATCTTGTAGCCAGGTATATTCTTCGTCAAAAAGGGAAAAAAATAAGACCAGTTCTTGTACTCCTATCAAGTAAAATCTCCGGTGGAATTAACGAACGAAGTTACCGCGGTGCCACTCTTGTTGAATTACTTCATACAGCTACTCTTGTTCACGATGATGTTGTTGATAATGCCGAGAAAAGGAGAGGTTTCAAATCGATCAATGCCGTATTTAAAAATAAAGTAGCTGTTTTAATGGGCGATTATCTTCTTGCGCGTGGATTAATGCTTGCGGTGGATGGGAATGATTTTGATTTTCTGCGCGTAATAACAAATACCGTTAAAAGAATGTCAGAGGGTGAACTTGTCCAAATCAACAAGACAAGAAAACTTGATAACGATGAAGAAACTTATTTCAGGATTATATCGGATAAAACTGCATCTCTGTTATCTACTTGTTGCGAAATTGGTGCAAGAGCTTCTACAAAAGACGAAAATAAAATTAATGCTATAAAAGAATTTGGTGAGAATTTAGGGATGGCTTTCCAGATTAGGGATGATATTTTAGATTATGTAGGCACTACAAAATTATTTGGTAAACCGCTCGGCGGAGATATCAAAGAAAAGAAACTAACTTTACCTTTGATACATGCTCTAAAAAATTCCGGCAACGGCGAATCAAAAAAAATATTGAGTGCAATTAAAAGCGGCGGTAATAAATTAGATATCGATTATATAGTCGACTTTGTTAAGAGACACAACGGCATTGCATATGCTGAGAATGTATCAAAGAAATTTGCTGAACAAGCAATAAATAACCTTTCAATTTTTGAAGACACTGAAATAAAATCTGGTCTACAGTCGATAGTTAATTTTGTAGTTGAAAGAAAAAATTAATATCAAAAGGTCTTATAAGAGGGATTAATTTTTTAATTTTTTTGTTCTATAATTTTTTTGTTTTTAAATCTCATTTCTTATCTTAACCACAAGAATTTTTGAAAATTCTATATCTTGTCCTAATAAATCATATTTCTGATAGACCTTAAACGATCGGGCATATCAGAATTTCCAAATAAATAAAAACAAGCAACGAAGGGAACAAACCTATATTCTTTAGGCAATAAATGAAAAAAACTGTTCTTGATTATGCTCTTAAGATTCGTCTTCCACTTACATTATTTGTTGTAGCTACAACATTCGTTTTAACATATTATATATCGCGGCCTGAAAGAGATGGCATAGGATATACACCCCAGCAGCCGATAAATTTTTCCCATAAACTTCATGCCGGTACAATGGGGATTGATTGCCAGTATTGCCATATCAATGTTACAAAAGGACGCTACGCAACAATTCCTTCAGCAAATATCTGTATGAATTGCCATACGTTAGCTCGTAAAGATAGACCTGAAATTGTAAAGCTTACACAATATTATGAAGAAGGAAAGCCGATACCTTGGAAGCGAGTTCATAAGGTACCCGATTATGCATACTTTAATCACAGTGTACATGTGAACAAAAACATTGACTGCACTAGCTGCCATGGTGACGTTAAAGAAATGGAAGTTGTCGGACAAGTCCGCCAGTTCACTATGAAAGCTTGTCTCGATTGTCATAGACAGCCGCATGAAAATCTTCCATATCTAAAACAAGTTAATATTGGACCAGAAAATTGCGCTGTTTGTCATCGCTAAAAATGTTTTGGAGTGTTTATGAGTGAAAATAAAAACTTAGACAGAAAAAAATTTTTAAGTATAGTTGGTCTTGGTGCCGGAATCGGATTTTTATCTTCGTTGACAGTCGTAAAGTTATTTAAATCAAAAATTTATAATAGAAAAAACGTTTCAGTTAAAATTCATCCGTCCGCAGTAAAACGGAATGATAAGGTTTAGCAAATGAATAATTCCGATAAAATAAAAGATGATAATAAAAGTTATTGGAAGAGTCTAAAAGCGTACGATAACGACCCCGAAGTACTAAAGTTGAAACAAAATGAATTTGTTGACGGTGTTACAGATGAATTTAAATCATCACAATTACCAGATATATCACGCAGAAAATTTTTAGCGTTGCTTTCGGCTTCAGCAGCATTAACCGCAACTGCATGTACCGATTACCGTGACAAAGGTGAGATAGTCCCTTATAATAAACGTCCTGAAAATGTATCGCCGGGTACGGCAAATTTTTATGCTTCAACGTGTAATGGATGCTCGCAAGCATGTGGTATTATTGTTAAAACGAGGGAAGGCAGACCGATCAAAATTGATGGCAATACCGATCACCCGATTAACAAAGGGAAAATTTGTGCAAAGGGACAAGCAAGCATTTTAAATCTTTATGACCCGGAAAGATTGAATAACCCTACTTATAATAAAAGAAAGATTGATTGGAGCGATGCCGATAGTAATATTATCGATGCTTTAAACAAATCCCAAACCGATGGTAAGCAAATAGCAATTGTAACCGGTGCAATAGTTTCTCCAACGATCAAAAAAGTTTTTGATACATTTACGGCAAAGTATAACAATACAAAAATTTATTCTTATGACTTGTTAAATGATGCAATACGACGCGATGCGTGGTTTGAATGTTATGGCAGTAACGACTATCCTTCGATTAAATGGAATGAACCGAATATTATACTTGCTCTCGATTCCGACTTTTTAGGGTCTGAAGGAAATTATATTGAGAATATGAATCTCTTTACACAAAAGAGAGAAACATTATCGAAACTTGATTTTAATAGATTGTATGCCGCCGAAGGAAGAATGAGCGTCACCGGTTCATTAGCCGATTATAGATTAAGGATTCCTCCTGATCAGCAATATGATTTTGTAATGGCGCTTACAAATGAATTGTTGAAAAAAGGTTCGGCAATATCGATTAATTCGCAAGTCCAAGCAAAAGTTCAAAAATTCTCTTTAAATAAATTTGAAAGAACGGTTGGTAAAGAAAAACTAACACATCTTGTTGAAGATTTAAATGCAAATCGCGGCAAATCGATTATCCATGCCGGTGATACTTTGAGTAAGGATGTTCATATTGCCGTAAATCTGCTAAATGAAATTTTGGGGAACACACAGATTTACGATTACAAAAAAACATTCAAAACAGTTCTTCCCGGTTCGACTAAAGGTGATTTCAAACAATTAATTGCTTCGATGAACAATGATGGTGTTGGTGTTGTAATTCATTTTGATTCAAACCCGGTTTTCACATTAGCCGGAGATTTCGGGTATACATCTGCATTGAAGAAAGTAGAAACTATAGTTGCACTAACCGAAAGTGAGAATGAGACTTCATCAGTTGCGCATTACACGTTACCGATAAATAACCAACTTGAAAATTGGGGTGATGCATATGTTAGAGGTGGTGTTTATAGTTTACAGCAGCCGGTTATCTCGCCGGTTTTTAACACAAGACAAAAGGAAGCTGTTCTATTAACATGGATTAATGGTAAGACAAATTCTTATTCTCATAATATCTATCATAATTTCTTGATGGATAATTTCAACACTGAAATTTATCCGCGTAAAAAACCTTTCTCTGATCAAAAAACTTTTTGGTTATCTGCTTTACACGATGGTGTTGTTACTCTTGATGAAAATATTCAGCCATCAAAAGAAATTAATACTTCTGCATTATTGAATACTAATGAAAGTTTAAGCAATGGTTTTGTTCTTCATCTAACAAACAGTTATTATTTAAGTGATGGTAAATTTGCTAATAACGGATGGCTTCAAGAGTTACCGCATCCCATAACGAAAGTTGCCTGGGATAATTATGCAGCAGTTTCACCAAATACAGCTAAAGAAATTAGCGTTGAGAACAATGATTTGGTTGAAGTGAATATCAACGGAAGAAATTTGACACTACCGGCACTTGTGCAACCCGGCATGAGTGATAAAACGATTAACATAGAACTTGGTTATGGAAGAAAAGTTTGCGGCGATGTAGGGAAAGATGTCGGTTCTAATTCAATTAAATTGATATCGAAAGATTCATCGATTTCACCATTCATCTATTCAAACGCTTCCATAAAAAAATCATCAGGTACACACAAACTTGTTACTACGCAAGAACACCATTCATTAGATGATACATTTGTAAAAGATTTCCATCGCATAAGGAATATTATCCAGGAAGGTACTGTTAATAAGTATAAAAACGATTCGAACTTTTTACATCACGAAAAACATGAAGTATTCAGCATTACAAACGAACATGAATACAACGGAATGAAATGGGCGATGGCCATAGATTTGAACAAATGTACAAATTGCAGTGTTTGTATCTCTTCATGTAATGTTGAAAATAACATCCCGGTTGTTGGTAAACCCCAGGTAGAGCGCGGTAGGGAAATGCAATGGATGAGGATCGACCGGTATTATTCTGGAACGCCGGATGAACCTATTGTAAGTAACCAGCCGATGTTATGCCAGCATTGTGATAATGCCCCTTGCGAAAATGTCTGCCCGGTTAACGCTACAAATCATAGTCCCGATGGATTGAACCAAATGGTTTACAACCGCTGTGTTGGAACCAGGTACTGCTCGAATAACTGTCCTTATAAAGTAAGAAGATATAACTTTTTTGATTACCGCGATGAATTTGCCGATGCTTATTATGAAAATGATTTAACAGCTTTAGTTAACAATCCCGAAGTGACCGTTCGATCCCGTGGAGTTATGGAAAAATGTACTTTCTGCGTACAAAGAATTATGGAAGCCAGATCGAATGCAATACGCGACGGCAGAGAATTAAAGGGAAGTGATGTAGTTACTGCATGTCAGCAAGCTTGCCCTACAAATGCAATTGTGTTTGGCAATGCGAACGATCCGGAATCGCCGGTTGCAAAATTGCGAGATCTTAATCTTGCTTATCATGTATTAGAAGAATTAAATATTAAACCGAATGTTACATACATAGCAAAATTAAGAAACACCCATTCGGAGGAAATTGCGTGAGTGTTGTTGATTATTCACAAGAATTATCTGTTGTAGAAGGCAAGCCGCCTTTAAGATCGCTGGATGATCTAATTGCGAAACCGCTTGAAGTAAAACCTGATAGAAAGTTTTACATTGCACTTTCTGTTACACTATCGATGCTCGGACTTTTTGTGATCGGGTTGGCACTTACATTTTGGTATGGTATCGGAATGTGGGGCAACAATAACCCGGTCGGTTGGGCTTTCGATATTGTTAACTTTGTTTTTTGGGTTGGTATCGGTCATGCCGGAACCCTAATCTCTGCTATTTTATTTTTGTTCAGACAAAAATGGAGAACCGGTATTGCAAGGTTTGCAGAAGGAATGACAATCTTTGCAGTGATGACGGCTCTCTTGTTCCCGTTGATTCACGTAGGACGGCCATGGTTAGATGGATGGCTGCTTCCTTATCCAAATCAACATGGAGTTTGGACAAATTTTACATCACCGCTCTTGTGGGATGTGTTTGCTGTTTCCACATACTTTGCCGTATCACTAATATTCTGGTATGTTGGATTAATACCGGATTTTGGTTCATTGCGTGAAAGAGCAACGGGCAAATTCAAAAAAATAATTTACTCTACATTCAGTTTGGGATGGAGATTTTCTAATCGTCATTGGCACCATTATGAAATGGTTTATTTAATCCTTGCCGGTTTTGCTACACCGTTAGTTCTCTCCGTACATACAATAGTGAGTTTCGATTTTGCTGTTTCGATAATACCCGGATGGCACACAACGATATTCCCCCCATACTTTGTTGCCGGTGCTGTCTTTTCGGGATTTGCAATGGTACAGAATGTGCTGATCGCAGTAAGAAAAATTTTCAATTATGAACATATAATTACAGTTGATACGCTCGAAAAGATGAACAAGATTATGCTTGTTACCGGTTCGATGGTCGGTTATGCGTATGCAATGGAATTTTTTATTGCGTGGTACAGCGGAGTTCAAGCTGAAACTTTTACATTTTTTAATAGGGCATTAGGTCCGTATGCTTGGGCATACTGGATTATGGTTACATGCAATGTAATTTCTCCGCAGCTTTTTTGGGTGAAGAAGATCAGAAGGTCAGTACCGGTAATGTTTGTAATTGCAATCTTTGTTAATGTTGGTATGTGGTTCGAAAGATTTGTAATTGTTGTTACGTCATTATCAAGAGATTTTCTGCCATCAAGCTGGGCTTATTATACACCTACTTATGTTGATTTTATGATATTGATCGGCAGCTTTGGATTTTTCTTCACATGGATTTTGTTGTTCACAAAAGCATTACCGGTAGTCTCAATGGCTGAAGTAAAAGCAGTTGTGGATGGTTCGCAGCCATCACATGAGGATCATTAATAATGAATGAGAAGATTCTATATAGTTATACCGGGGTATTTAATTCTCCCAATGCAATTATTAATGCGGCAGAAAAAGTATCCGAAAAAGGATATAAAAAATATGACGTTCATACACCGTATCCGCTTCATGGTATGAACAAAGCGATGAAATTACCACCATCGAAACTTGGTTATGTTGCTTTGGTAATTGGTCTATCGGGAGCGTTATCGGCATTACTTTTAATGTTTTGGATGTCGGCTGTCGATTACCCGATTGTGATTGGCGGTAAACCTCTGTTTTCATTCCCGGCATACGTCCCGGTAATTTTCGAAGTAACTGTTCTGTCTGCTTCAATCGCTACAGTGCTAACCATGCTCTTTATATTTTTTAAACTTCCCAATAATGCACATCCGCTTCATGGTACAGAATATATGAAGAATGTTGCTGCTGATAAATACGGAATTTCAATTCAAGCCGAAGATGAAAAGTTTGACGAAGTTGAAGTTAAAAAACTATTAGAAGAGTGTGGTGCTATCAATATTACGGCAATCTACTACGATGAAGAAGAAATTAATCACAAGCATAAAATTTTAGAACCAAAGTTCATCGGGTTTTTATTATTCACCGCACTATTAACATCGGGTGTCTCCTATTTCACTTTAAATAAAGTATTGTATATGTCTCCATTTAATTGGATGATGGAACAGAATAAGTTAAATCCACAATCCACATCAACAATTTTTGCTGATGGCTTTGGAATGAGAAATCCGGTTGAAGGAACTATACCAAGAGGATATTTACCTTATCCATACAAGGGTCAGCCCGAAGCTGCCGGGGTAAATCTTATCAATCCATTACCGGTAACAAAACAAATTTTAGATATCGGTCAAAAGAAATTTGATATTTATTGCAGTCCTTGTCACGGTTTTAATGGAGAGGGTGATAGTAGATTACGCGGACAATTTCCAAACCCACCAAGCTTGCACTCGGAAAAAGTCCGTACATGGTCCGATGGAAGAATTTTCCATGTTATAACTGATGGGCAGAATATAATGCCTTCATATTCTTCCCAGCTGAATACAGACGAAAAGTGGGCAGTCGTACATTACATACGTACTTTGCAAAGAGCTCTCAATGCTAAGGAGTCTGATTTACAATGAGTACAACTCAAAATTTTGAATATCAGAAAAAACAAATTCCAAAAAAGATTCAAACAATCGGGTTAGCATTATTTTTAATTGGATTGATTACTGTTGGTATCGGTTATATAACTGATACAACGAGAGTTGCCTTTAATAATATTATAATATTTTCATTCTTAACAAGCATCGGTCTTGGCTCTTTGTTCCTTGTAGCAATAGAGTATTTAGGCGGAGCTGTTTGGAGTACCCCATTCAGAAGAGTTCCTGAATTTTTATCTGCAACACTTTTACTACTGCCATTTATAGTGCTGCCTTTATTGTTTTCAATGGGGAATATTTTTCATTGGCTGCATCCCGAAGTAATGAATGCAGATAAGATATTAAAAAGTAAAGCGCCGTATTTGGATATTACATTTTTCATAATACGCGTAGCAGCATTCATTGTTATCTGGATTTTGTTCTATCTATTAATTACAAGAAATTCTAAGAAACAAGATATCGTAAATGATCAATCGCTGACGAAGAAAAACATAAAACTTTCCGCAGTATTCATCCCATTTTTTGCGCTAACAATTTCATTTACAGCTATTGATTGGTTGATGAGTCTTGAACCGCATTGGTTCTCAACAATATATGGCGTCTATTATTTTTCAGGATCGGTATTAGCCGCACTTGCTGCATCAACAATAATTATTGTTTTACTTAATGAGAACGGTTACTTAGTAAAAGGATTAAAACCAGACCACTATTACAGCTTGGGCGCATTACTGTTTGCGTTTACTAATTTCTGGGCATACATCGCTTTCAGTCAATACCTATTGATTTGGTACGCAAATCTACCGGAAGAAACATTTTGGTTTTTACAAAGATGGGATGGAAACTGGATAATAATTTCTATTGGATTAATCTTTATACGATTTGTGATACCATACTTTGGATTACTTTCACAACCATCCAAGATGAATCCCAAAAGATTATTAATTATGTCATCAGTCATTTTATTTGCACACTGGTACGATTTGTACTGGCTGGCAATGCCAAATTATAGCAAGGATGGTTTTATTCTTGGATGGCAAGAGTTAGGATTTATTTTATTTGCAGTCGGTTTGATAATGTTGATTTTTAACTTCATGGCAAAGAAAAATAATTTAGTGCCGATTGGTGATCCAAAACTTAAACGTGGAATAGATTTCAGGTTATAAAAATGGAATTGAACCAAAAGAAAAAAATTGAGGAAGAAATTAATTTTAAGGAACTTCTAAAATCTCCAATTCGTTTATTCGGTTGGGTATTTGTTTACTTCTTTTTAATTCTCCTGGTATTAGGAATATTCTTCGGTCATAAATTAATCCCTATTTCTTTTAATATACAATCAGTTGGAATTATTGATAGTACGACTATTAAAAAAGAAATTCCGGAATCAAAAGGCGGTATCATACCGGCAGTAGATTTAACATCTATTAAAACTCCCGGCTCTGAGATGATTGCGAAAGGGAAAGAATTGTACGATGCAAACTGTCAATCATGTCACGGTGCAAATGGTATGGGCGATGGACCGGCTGGAATTGCATTGAACCCTAAACCACGAAATTTTCATACAGCTGATGGCTGGACTAACGGTAGAACCATTGATGCGATGTATAAGACTTTACAAGAAGGTATTCTTACAAGAGGAATGGCAGCTTATGAATACTTGCCGCCTCAAGATCGTTTAGATATTATCAATTATATAAGAACATTTACCGAATTTCCTCCAATTACAGACGAACAGATAAATAGTTTGGATAATACTTATAATTTGTCGGTTGGGATTAATAAACCGAACACTATCCCAATTCAAAAGGCAAAAATAAAATTAGAAGAAGATAGTTATGATTTACAAACAGTAGTTATTAACCTGAGAACAAAGATTATTCAAGATAAAGAGAATACTGCAGCTAAATTGTTAATTACCAATTCTTTGGATTTGAACAAAGTTCTGCTTTCTTTTATCAATTTACCCGTTAAATCTTTCGATGATTATGCAGCCGGTTTAACAAATGCTCCTTTAACGTTAGGTTATAGACCTACAATTTTACAGCTATCATCTAGTGAAATAAAAGCTGTATATGGTTATTTGAATACAATATCAGCTAAATATAGATCATGATACAAAAGAAAGTAAGATTCATATTTTATTTATTCGTAATAAGTTATGTCTGGCACTTCAGCTATATCTCCGCACAGAGTACGATAAAAGTGGGTATTGATGAAAAGCTCGGCAATAAATTACCGATGGATCTGAAGTTTACTACAAGTGATTCGAATTCAGTTACATTAAAAGAACTGATAGATAAGCCCGTGCTCCTTGCTTTTGTTTATTATGAATGCCCCGGTATATGCAGCCCGATGTTGAATGAATTGTCATGGACAATTGACAAAATTCAGTTAGAGCCAGGAGAAGATTTCAAGATTATTACATTGAGTTTTGATAACCGCGAGACACCGGGTATAGCTGCAAAATGGAAAAAGAATTATTTCCAAACTATTAAAAGACAGATGGACCAATCCGATTGGATATTTCTAACCGGTGATAGTGCAAACATTAAAAAATTAACCGATGCTGCCGGGTTCTATTACAAGAAAAGTAATGACGATCAATTCATTCACGCCGGTACAATTGTTACAATTTCTCCAGAAGGGAAAATTTCCCGTTATTTATTCGGTACTTCTTTCAACCCATTCGATGTTAAGATGGCATTGATTGATGCTAAAGCCGGCAAAACAAATCCGACTATTACGAGGGTGCTGGAATTTTGTTTTAGCTATGATCCGGAAGGAAGACAATATACACTAAATGTTACAAGAATCATCGGTTCAATTATGCTCTTAGGTGTTGGAATATTTCTCGCTGTGTTAATTATCAAGAAAAAGAAAAATAAGAATGAGGGAGTAGAAGTAAATGAGTAACGGTGCGGTTACCATAAACGAAAATAATTTCTATCAGCAAAGTACAAATAAATATAGCGGAATACTTTCCTGGTTGTTAACTACCGATCACAAACGGATCGGTTTAATGTATGGAATGGGTATCATCGTATTCTTTTTAGTTGGCGTGATTATCGGTGTTCTAATGAGACTCGAACTTATTGCACCGGGCAAAACTCTGATGGATGCTCAAACATATAATTCATTATTCACCTTGCATGGTGTTATAATGATTTTCTTGTTCATCATTCCAGGATTGCCGGCTATTTTCGGAAATTTTTTCCTACCCATTCAAATCGGTGCAAGGGATGTTGCGTTTCCAAGATTGAATTTATTATCGTTCTATTTATATGTAATTGGTGCTCTTCTTGCATTACTTGCTGTTGTTATACCGGGCGGTGCCATTGATACCGGCTGGACATTTTATATCCCGTACAGTGTAAGGAGTAATACAAATATTTCGTTGCCGCTTCTTGCAGCTTTTATTCTTGGGTTCTCGTCGATTCTTACTGGTTTAAATTTTATTACTACCACACATCGTTTGCGCGCACCCGGCATGTCGTTTTTCAAGATGCCTTTGTTTGTTTGGGCCACTTATGCAACGGCGTGGGTTCAAATAATCGCTACACCGGTTATTGGTATTACGATTGTTCTTGTAATACTTGAAAGATTATTCGGTGTTGGAATTTTTGATCCGGCTCTTGGAGGCGATCCAATTTTATTCCAGCATTTGTTCTGGATCTATTCTCACCCGGCTGTTTATATAATGATTTTACCGGCTATGGGTGTCGTATCGGAAATCATACCGACATTTTCAAGACGTACAATTTTTGGATACAAAGCAATTGCAATGTCTTCATTAGCAATCGCATTTGTGGGCTATTTGGTTTGGGCTCATCACATGTTTACGAGTGGAATGAGTGATACATCAAGATGGATTTTTTCTTTACTTACATTCATAGTTGCTTTGCCAAGTGGTGTTAAGATATTCAACTGGGTTGCTACTATGTACAAAGGTTCTATCGATCCCAAACCTCCGTTTCTCTGGGTGATGGCTTTTATATTTTTGTTCTCAATAGGAGGTTTAACCGGTTTAGTGTTAGGTTCACTAGCAACGGATATTCATGTTCACGATACGTATTTTGTTGTAGCGCATTTTCATTTTGTTATGTTCGGCGGAACGGGCACAATTTTCTTTGCCGCATTGCACTACTGGTTCCCGAAAATATTCGGGAAAATGTATAGCGATAAATTAGCAAGAATTGGTGTTGCCGGATTCTTTGTCGGATTTTTAATGTTGTACTTCCCAAAATTTATTATGGGTTATATGGGAATGCCGAGAAGATATTACGATTATCTCCCCCAGTTTGCATCGCTGCAATTGGTATCAACAATCGGATCTTGGATATTATCTACAACTATATTTTTTATCGTGGGATATTTGATTTATGCGTTCTTTAAAGGACCTAAAGCTAAAACAAATCCGTGGGGAGGTGTTACATTGGAATGGCATATTCCATCACCGCCGCCAATGGAAAATTTTGCATCAATTCCAACTATAACACATGAACCGTACGATTTTAGCCAACTTAAGGAGATGAAAAATGAGTAATCACAACGAAGCTGCTGCTATTAATCATGTTCATCGCGATGATGTTGGTGCAAAGATGGGAATGTGGTTATTTCTCTTTACGGAGGTTCTTCTTTTTGGCGGATTGTTTTTAATTTATGCTGTATATCGTTATCAATATCCTGATCAATTTCATTTAGCCGGTATGGAGTTGAATACCGGTATCGGTACTTTGAATACAATTATATTATTAACGAGCAGTTTGACCGTAGCACTTTCAATTGCAGCAATGCAAAAGAATAATAAATTTTTATCGATGATGATGCTCTCGCTTACGTTGTTCTTTGCATTAATGTTCATGGTTAATAAATATTTCGAGTGGTCGGCAAAATTTTCACATGGTATTTACCCGGGCTCTCCTGAATTATTAAATCTTCCTAATGGACAGATTTTATTTTTCGGACTTTATTATGTAATGACTGGTTTGCATGGTCTTCACGTTTTAGTTGGAGTTGTTCTGCTTTCTATCATGCTTTACTTAATTGCTAAAGATAAGATTACACCTGACCATTATACAAAACTCGAAAATTCCGGTTTGTACTGGCACTTAGTTGATTTGATCTGGATCTTCCTTTTCCCGTTATTCTATTTAATTCAATGAGGAATACATGTACGAAGAACACGCAAAACATACGGCTCATCCCGGATACAGCACATACATTATAGTATGGCTTGCATTATTGGCTTTTACTTCGATCACGGTTACAATTGCCGGTGTAAGTCTCGGCCGGTATACACTTTTAGTTGCGCTGTTAATTGCAGCTATTAAATCAGCTTTGGTAATTAATATTTTTATGCACATTAAGTTTGATGAAAAGATTTTCAAAGTATTCCTTGCGTTAAGCGGTCTTACCTTATTGGTAATTTTTATCCTAACATTTTTTGATTTTATCTATCGTTGAGGTTTGTAAATGTCGCCAGCTCCAACACAGCATGTTGAAACTGTAGATTTTGTAATGTTATATATTGTAGGCATTTCCGTAATCCTTTTGATCGGGATTACAATTGCAATGGTCTACTTTGTATTTAAGTACAACAGAAAGAAAGGGCATCAGCCGGTTGATATTCATGGTAATATTTGGCTGGAAATTATATGGATAGCTATTCCTACCATTTTAGTTCTTTCTATGTTTTACTATGGTTATACCGGGTTTAGAGAATACCGCGATGTACCGGAAAATGCTTACATAATTAAAGCAACTGCCCGTATGTGGGCATGGGAATTTAATTATGATAACGGGAAAAAATTAGACACTTTGTATGTGCCGCAAGGTGTTCCTATCAAAGTTGAATTAACTTCTCAAGATGTAAATCATTCATTATACATCCCGGCATTTAGAATTAAAGAAGATGTGATTGTTGGCAGAACAAATTATCTTGCGTTCACCGCCAGGCAAACCGGCTCTTATGATATTGCTTGCGCCGAATATTGCGGATTGAATCACTCGATGATGTATACTAAAGTTAAAGTTCTTCCTGAAAATCAATTTTATACATGGCTTAATGCCAAAACAGATACAACCCAAAATTGAGTGTTGATATTGTTGTTAATTAGAAAATATATCGATCTATTACTTGAACTTTGCAAAGTGAGAATTACCTTCTTTGTAGCAGTTTCTACTTTTGTCGGATTTATTCTTCATTCGGGGAATATTTCCTTGCAAATAATTTTACCATCGTTAGGTGTATTTATATTAGCGAGTGGTTCTTCAGCTTTGAATGAATACCAGGAAAGAGAAGCCGATAAATTGATGCGTAGGACAAAGAGCAGACCGATACCTTCCGGTAGGATCAATGAAAAATCAGCTTTGTTAATATCGTTAGTATTATTGATAACCGGTTTTGCAGTAATATTTTTTTCATCTAATCTGAATGCCTTGCTGCTTGGTATATTGGCAGTTATATGGTACAATGTTATTTACACACCGCTGAAAAAAAAATATGTTATGGCAGTTGTACCGGGTTCTTTGATTGGTGCTATACCTCCAGTTATTGGCTGGGCGGCTTCGGGCGGTAATCCATTTGATTTTGAAATACTCACCGTTGCACTTTTCTTTTTCATCTGGCAGATACCGCATTTTTGGTTACTTCTTCTAATTTACGGGGAAGATTATGAATCAGCCGGATTTCCAACATTAACACGAAAATTTTCAAGACAACAATTAGGCAGAATTACTTTTATTTGGATTTCTGCATTAGTAACAAGTTGTCTGCTTATTCCGGTTTTCAATATTTCTTCGAATATTTATTCACTAATTGCGATGATACTATCCGGTGTGTGGCTGCTTTGGGAAACGAAATTTATTCTTAATGATATTATAGAGAAATTTATTTTTAGAAAAGCTTTTGTAAGTATAAATCTTTATGTACTTGCAATTATTGTAATTCTATCAATTGATAAACTGCTACTTCAAGAAATTTAACGGTAGGGAAAATGGATTTTTTAGATAACCTCGTTTTACCGCAGTCGGCACATCATATGTTGCTGTTAAAGTATCTGCTTGTGCTTACTTATATTTTACTAATTCCTTATCTAAGTATTTTATTCGGTTCATTAGTTTTATCGGTTTACTACGAGAAGAAGGCGGCAAAAACTTCGGATAAAAAATATTACCAGTTTGCCAAAGAATTGATAGATCAAATTACATTTAATAAGGGCGGAGCGTTTGCGCTTGGTGTAGTGCCTATGATAAGCGCTGCATTCTGTTATGCGCAATTACTGCACCTAACTAACCTTATAGTTCCGGAATTTATTTTGGTTGCCGTTCTGATATTTTTGATAGCCTTGATTTTAATCTACACATACAAATACACTTTTCACCTTAAAGATATTTTCTCTTTGGTATCGGGCCAATCTAAAACTCAAGACGAATTAAATGAAGAAGTTGAATCTTATGCAACAAAAACTTCACGCTTACATAAGCATTCGGGGAGTTACGGTTTAACTTTATTGATTATTGCTGTCTACTTTTTTATCGGTGCTGTACAACTTGCCGGTGATAAAAACGCATGGGAAACAAGTAACGATTTCTTCGGGATAGTTATTTCTATAAAGTCTTTATTCTATTTCATACAATTTATAATAGCATCCCTTGCGATTACTGCTGCATTAATACTTTATAAGTATTTTCGTCCGAATACGGATGTAAAAAATAAAAGTGAAGATTACTTAAATTTTGTTAAAAACTTTTCATTAAAACTTGGCATCATATCAACGATAATCTTACCGTTGTTTGTAGTAATCAATATTATTATCAAGCCCCAGGATTCATTTTCGTACGATGTTTTTGGTTATGCTCTTGTTGCATTAATCTGTTTACTGGTAATTGCTGTTCTCTACTATGTTATGATTAAGGAATCGAATGTAAGATTCAGTTCTATTGTAATATATCTTTTAGTTCTTGTTTTTGCATTTATAATAATTAAAGATCAATATGCTTTCGATACTACTACAAAGAAACAGTTTGTTATGTTAGCCGCTAATTATGAAGAATATCAGCAGAAAGTTAAAGAAGAATTCGGACTTGTTGTAGAGACAATAAATGGTGCAGATATCTATAACGGCAAATGTATCGCTTGTCATCAATTTGATAGAAGACTTGTCGGACCCCCGTACAATGAAACATTACCGAAGTATAAAGGGAATAAAGATGCTTTGGTTAAATTCATACTTAACCCGGTAAAGATAAATCCTGAATATCCGGCAATGCCAAATCAAGGATTGAAACCGAAAGAAGCAGAAGCCGTGGCTGATTATTTACTTTCGACATATAAGAAATAATTTTCGACTGCATGAATAATAAGGGAAAGCGATTAGCTTTCCTTTTGTTTAAGACAAACGACTTTATAACCTCACAATTAAAATATTGTGAAATTAGAATCCTTTCAGAACTCAGTTTTGTCCTTTGCAATTACTATTTATCATGTTAAATTCACAATTGTAATTAAAAATTTTTAGGTAAATTTTATATTGTGATACCAAGATTACTTGAAAATAGTATTAAATCTCAGCTTTTTAAGGGAAAGACACTAATCATTTATGGCGCTCGTCAGGTGGGTAAAACAACCCTTGTGCAAAATCTGCTGAAAGAATTTGGAAATAAAGGACGTTACCTTAACTGTGAGATTTTTTCTGTTGAACAAAATCTAAAAGAAGCTGAACCGGAAAAACTAAAGGCATTCCTCGGTGATTACAAAATAATCGTTTTAGATGAAGTACAAAACATCCCTAATCCCGGGAAGATATTAAAGGTGATTACTGATACCTTAAAAGAAATACAAATAGTTGCGACCGGATCTTCTAGTTTTGAACTTGCTAATAAAATAGCTGAGCCGATGACGGGGCGTGTGATACGTCATGTACTCTATCCAATTTCGGTTTTAGAAATAAAAGATGGGGAAGATTGGCTGAAGGTTGATGCCAAATTAGAAAAACTTCTCCGCTTCGGTTCTTATCCCGAAGTATATACTTCCAATGATGAAGATGCTGTTGAAAAATTGCATGAGCTTTCTTCAAGTTATCTATTTAAGGATTTGCTAAAGTTTGAGGGAATAAAAAAATCGAGCTTGCTGAAAAATCTTGTTATCTCCCTGGCTCTTCAACTTGGCAATGAAGTTACATATAATGAATTAGCGAACAAACTTGGTGTAAGCAGTATTACTGTTCAGAAATATATAGATCTGCTTGAACAGAGTTTTGTTTTATTCAAACTAAACTCGTTTTCAAGGAATATTCGTAAGGAAATATCAAAATCATTCAAGATTTATTTCTATGATAATGGAATACGCAATGCACTTATTAATAATTTTAATCCTATTTCTTTGCGAAATGATGTTGGCGCGCTATGGGAGAATTTTTGCATTTCGGAAAGAATAAAATCTATTGCATACGCAAACAAAAAAGTTAACAACTACTTTTGGCGCACTTACGACCAAAAGGAGGTTGATTATGTAGAAGAATTTTCAGGCATAATTACCGGATATGAAATAAAGTACTCCGAGAAACAAAAACTTAAAATTCCAAAGTCATTTTCCGAATCCTATAATGCTCAAGTTTTGAAGGTAGATAAAAGTAACTACTGGAAATTTTTTGATTTGCAGAATTAAATCATGAATGCTCTAAAATAAACGGGCAGTTTCAAGGCAATTAGCTAACTGCCAGTAACTTATCTAAAAATGTTAACTGTACTCGAAGCAATAAAATTAGCTACTGAATATTTCGAAAAGAAGAATATTGAATCCGCAAGGACTAATGCAGAGCTGCTTTTAGCCCACCTACTCAATTGTAAGCGACTTGATTTGTATCTTAAATTTGATCGGCCGTTATCTGATACCGAATTAAATAGTTACCGTGAAATGATTTCCCGGAGAGGCAAATACGAACCGGTGCAGTATATTATCGGCCACGAAGAATTTTTCGGATTTAAATTCATAGTTAATCAATCTGTATTAATACCCAGACCTGAAACGGAGATACTTGTTGAATCAATAATCAGTATGTATCAAGGGATATCAAATTTAATTGTACTTGATATCGGGACCGGGAGCGGTAACATTGCAATATGTCTTAAAAAACATTTGAGTATTGAGCACCTTGACGCAGTTGATATTTCTTCAGATGCTATAAATATCGCTAAACAAAATGCTGAGCTAAACTTGGTTGATGGAATAAATTTTATCAACCAAAATATTTGCAACGGTTTTGTACCCCCTAGTGGGAAATATGATGTTATTGTTTCCAATCCGCCTTATATTACTAAAGAGGACTACCAAAATCTGCAAAAGGAAATTTTACTATATGAACCTAAATCAGCATTGACAGACGATAAGGACGGTTTAGAATATTATAAAAGCATCGTGAAATTTAGTGCTAACAACCTCAAACAAAACGGTAAATTATTTTTTGAACTCGGAATCGGTCAGGTAAAGGAAGTGGAAGAGATTTTACAAAAATCAGGTTTTAATAATATCGAGATACAAAAAGATTACCAGCAGATAGATCGTGTTATTTCAGGAGAATTAATTTGAGAGCACTTGTTCAAAGAGTTAGTGAAGCATCGGTAGAAATAAAATCGGAAAATTATTCTGCTTCGATTGGTAAGGGAATGGTTATTCTGCTTGGCGTGAAAGATGGGGACACAGAAAACGATGTGGCCTTTGTTGCCGATAAATGTTCTAATCTTAGAATCTTTTCCCGAAGGGATCCCATTGGAACGGGAGAAGATGAAAATGAGAAAATGAATCTTTCGGTAAAAGATGTTGATGGTGAAGTGCTGGTAATTTCTCAATTCACTTTGTATGGTGACGCACGGAAAGGGAATAGACCAAACTTTACCGATGCGGCTAAACCCCAATTAGCAGAAGAACTTTACAATAAATTTGTAGATAGGTTGAAACAGAACCTTGGTAGCGATAAAGTTAAGTCAGGTATTTTTGCAGCGATGATGCTCGTTAAAATTTTCAATGATGGCCCGGTTACAATTTTAGTTGAACCTAAAACTTGACCACCCCATATTCCCCTCCTTCTCTTCGACAAGGCTTCGGCGAGCTCAGCCGAGCCGCTCAGAGTGACGGAGGGGAATTAAGGTGGGAGGTGAAGTAGAAAGGATGTTGATTTGCACTCAACAATTTTGATTTTTATGGATGGTGTAGGAATCGGTAAAAAGGATTATGAATACAATCCCTTCTTCAAATATGGATTTAAAACATTTTCGGAAATTTTTGGTGCTATCCCGTCATTAGAAGAACAACGATTAAAAGGAGATAATGCTTACCTATTCCCGGTTGATGCGAGTATGGGAGTCCCGGAGATTCCATTGAGCGGTACCGGGCAAACAGCAATTTTCTGCGGCGTGAACGCATCTAAAATTGTAGGACATCACTTTGGTCCCTATCCTCATTCAAAATTAATTCCAATCTTAAAAGAAAAAAATATTTTCTACGAGTTCAAAAAGCGAAGGCAAAAAGTTTCATTCGTAAACGCTTATCCAAAACAATTTTTCCAGTATGTTAATTCAGGCAGACGCAGATTGAGTGTTACTACACTTAGCTGTTTGATGAGCGGTATCAAATTAAATAAGATTGAAGAATTGAGGAGAGGAAAAGCATTAGCCGCCGATATCGATAATATTCACTTTGTCACAAAGATGAATTATAAACTACCGGTACTAACCCCTTTGAAAGCAGCACAGAGACTATTAAAAATTGCTGGGGAAAATCATTTAACAGTATTTGAAATTTTCCACACCGATCATCTCGGACATGGTAGAGCGCCAGAATATTTGGAACACACAATTAAAGTTTTAGATGATTTTTTATTCAGCACCGCAAAAGGTCTTACATCCAACATGACATTAATTGTCTGCTCTGATCACGGGAATTTTGAGGACCTTTCGATCAAAATGCACACGCTAAACCCGGCATTAGGAATGGTGTTCGGCAAACATGCAAAAGAAATTTCTAAGAAGATTAAAAAGTTATACCACATTAAACCGGCAATAATGGAGATGTATGGTTGAATGATCATCCGCTAATAAAATTCATCCTATATTTTATCTGCGGCATTATCCTCCAAAAAATATTTGAGCTGAATAGCCAGCTCCTTCTCTTTGTCGTAATCGTTTTAATCGCAGCAATCATCCCGCTAATACTTCTTAAGAAGAATAATCTAAAACCGCTTTCAAATTTTATAATAGTATTTCTAATAACATTTTCAGCAATGCTGCACTATTCACAATTCAAGAATGAAAAAGCAGTCTATCCTTTCGATTCGCAAAAAGTTTCTAACGCTGTTGTTTATGGAAAAGTGAACAACATTGAATTGATCAAGGAAGAAAGGATTGTTTTTAATATCAAAACCGATTCACTTTTTCTGAACGGTAAAAAAACTGTGATGAAAATATCATTGATTGCTTCTTTGCGTGAAGCAATATCGAATGTGAACCAAAAATACAGAGAGATCGGTGTTGGAAATTACTTAGAGTGCAGAGGAAATATTTTTAGAGCAAGGAATGAACGGAACCCCGGTGAATTTGATTACGAAGATTATATACAGCAAAGAGGTTTTTCCGGCTTGCTGATAATCAATAATGCAGATAATGTTAAGATCATCGATAATAAAATTGAGCCGTTCGGAAATGCTGTCTTCAACGCGAGAAAAGTAATTGACGAACAAATCCTATCACTGCACAACAAAACTACCGGCGGATTTTTGCGCGGACTTCTTCTTGGCGACCGCAGCATGATTCAATACGAAATTGAAAATGAATTTGTTAACGCCGGTGTTGTTCACGTACTATCGGTTTCGGGTCTGCATGTTGGATTTATAATCCTGATTTTCATTTTCCTCTTTAAAAGATTTAATGTGTACACAAGATTTGCCTTAACATTTACCGGGCTTCTTATATATGTAATCATTACCTACTTCCAGGCACCGGTAACACGTTCTGCAATAATGGGGCTCGCACTTTTATCCGCACCGCTTACAAACCGGAGTCCCAACAATATTAACTCATTAAGTTTAGCTGCATTTGTAATCCTAATATTTAGACCGGATGATTTATTCGATCCCGGTTTCCAGCTCTCGTTTTCTGCAATACTTGCCATTATAATTTTTTATCCTCCTTTCAGCAAATTCATTTATAAGTTGAATATAAAATTTGAATTGTTGAAAGATATTTTACTTTTCTGTGCTGTTTCGCTTGCGGCACAAATCGGCACACTTCCGTTTACACTAGTTTATTTTCACAAACTCTCGATCGTAGCACTGTTTGCAAACATGTTTGTTATCCCTCTAAGCGGTATGATCGTTGGGCTTGGAATTCTTACTATCGCAATTGGTACAATTTACAGTTGGTTCGGGAGTGTTTTTGCTTCGGCAAACGAGTTGATGACTTATGTTCTATTCTACTTAGTAGAACTATTCGGTAAGCTAAATTTTTCATTCATACCGATAAATCAATTCTCTTTGTATGATGGGATAATTTTCTATTTCATCCTGATTTTTCTTTATCTTAATTGGAAAAGGTTAACAACCGTCAAATCAAAAATAATTGTAGTCTCCTTTTCAATATTAACCCTTGCTGTTTTATTCTCACTTGATAATAAAGTTTTGCTCGAAGAGAAAAAGCTGAGCATTGTTGCGATCGATATCGGTCAGGGTGATTCATTCTTGGTAAAGTTCCCTAATGGTGAGACTGCGCTTATCGATGGCGGAGATGCTACAAAATATTTTGATAATGGTGAACGCGTTATCAAACCATTCCTCGAAAGAATGGGAATCGATAAGATTAACTATGGATTTATCTCGCACGTGGACGGTGATCACTATCGTGGGATGGTTTATTTAATCAAATCAGGATTGATAGAAGAAATTTATAAACCTAGAATTGATTCAACATTGGAAAAGGATGTAGAACTTGAAAAACTAATCCGCAGTAAAGGAATCCCGGTTAGCTATTACGGAAAAGATATTTTAAAAATCGGCGGAACACGATTATATATACTCAACGACACACTAAATAATTATTTCGATTCATTCGAAACAAATGATAAAAGTGGTCTAATGAAGTTGGTTTATGGAAACACTTCGTTTTTATTTACTGGTGATGCTCAAATTAAAGCGGAAAAATATTACGCTGATAATTACAAAGAATTTCTAAAATGTAATGTACTTAAAGCCGGGCATCACGGAAGTAAAACCAGCACTTGTGAAATGTTTCTTAATTATGTTCAGCCGAAATCTGCAATAATATCATCTGGGATATTGAATAAGTTCAATCATCCTAGTCCTGAAGTTATTGAACGATTCCAAAATCATAATGTTGAATTACTGAGAACCGATCTATCCGGTGCAATCATTCTTCAATCCGATGGCGGAACAATTAAAAATATAAATTGGAAAAAGCCCGGTAGGGGATTTATATTTTGAACCAAAACTTATTGACTAAATGTTAATTCTTGAAAATCAATCATTAAAACACCTCAACACCTTCGGCTTAGAAGCCAAAGCAAAATATTATATCGAAATCGAATCAGAAAAAGAATTAATCGAATTGTTCGTCACCCCAAAAAGTATACTTGATAATGCATTGATATTAGGTGGTGGAAGTAATATCCTATTCACCAAAAATTATGATGGGCTAGTTATCCGGTACATTGCGAAAGGAATTAAGGTGATATTGGAAGACGATGAATCGGTTCTTATCAAAGCTGAAGCCGGGGAAGTGTGGGATGATCTTGTTAGTTATTGTGTGGCGAAAAAATATTATGGAATTGAAAACTTATCATTGATACCCGGAACTGTTGGTGCCGCACCTATCCAAAATATCGGTGCTTACGGTGTTGAACTTAAAGATTGTTTTGAATTGCTCGAAGGTTATTTTATCGATAGTGGCAGTAAACAAACATTTATGAGAAGTGATTGTAATTTTGGCTACCGCGACAGCATATTCAAGAGAGAATTGAAAAATAAATTCGTCATTACATCGATCGTTCTGCGGCTGTATAAAAAGCAAATATTTAATTTGTCGTACAGTGCATTAAAAGAAGAACTGAAGAATTATAACACGAATGAATTAACTATCGAACTTGTGAGAGAAACAATTAAACGAATTCGTAAGAATAAGTTACCCGACCCCGTTCAACTTGGTAACTCCGGCAGCTTCTTTAAAAATCCCGAGATAGATGAAGAAAAATTTTTATTAATTCATGAAAAAAATCCTGACCTGGTTTTTTATAAAACAAGCAGCGGCACTTATAAAATTCCAGCCGGATGGCTTATTGAAAAATGCGGCTTCAAAGGAAGACGTATCGGAAATGTGGGCACGTTTAGTAAACAAGCACTTGTTATTGTTAATTACGGCAATGCAACCGGTGACGAAATCAAAAATTACGCTGAACAAATCCGGCATGAAGTCAATACCAAGTTCAGCATACTTTTGGATTATGAAGTGAATATCATTTGACTGATATTAAAAGTCCCTCTCTTAGTTTAAGAGAGGGATTTAGGGTGAGTTCGTTATTTACAATAAATTTTGGCACGGTCTCTAAATGTTGAGACTATTAAAAGATAAAATCGAATTAACAAAACCTCAAAGGTGAATTATGGATCTACTTGTTTCTCTAATCGGTTTAGGATTGATTACTTACTTTATTATTCTACTCGGTGGAACGCGGTTCGCGATTAGGAAAGGATTTAATGCTGCAATAATGTTTTCGATAGCACTTCTTCTGCCTCCTATTGCACTTTTAATTATTTTGTTTATCTACAACAGAAAAGATGTTGAACGCGATGAAAAAAATACTTTCGGCAATATCATTTGGGAAGTTACACAACCATTCATCGATCTTGCTAAAACATCGCGTGCTCTGCTCGGTCTTAATATTTCTTACGTACTCGAAGGTTTAACATACTTTGGCGTAGTCGGATTGCTCGCAATCTATTTTAATAATTACATTAATCTCGATGACATCCGCGCCGGAAATATGGTTGGCGTTCTTACTGCCGGTATTACTCTTAGCATGTTATTTCTCGGTGCAACTGTTGATATCGTGGGTGTTCGCAAAGCGCTTCTCTATGCACTTTCTTCAATGCTCGTTGGAAGAATTCTTTTATCAACCGCTCCGCACCTTGGCGCACCCGGTTTATGGGGTTCTGCACACATATTTTCTATGCTCGGGATCCTTGGCGTTGTTATCGGGTATGGAATGTACCAGCCGGCAGCTTACGCCGCCGTTAAAAAATTCACAACCGAAAATACCGCCGCTATGGGTTATGCAATGTTGTATGCGCTGATGAACCTTGGCGGATTTTTACCCGGCTTAATTTCTCCGCCGATTAGAAGAGCTACAAGCATTCTTGGTGTATTCTGGGTTTATGCTGCTCTTACTGTTGCCGGTATTGCGGTTGTCTATTTTATTATGACAAAAAAAGCTGTTGCCCATGCAATTGAAGAAGCATCGAAAGAGAAGAAAGAAAGCGAGAAGGAAGATGAAGATGTTCTTTCCAAAATGACTGCTAAAGAAAAACTGAAATTCTATCTCAAAAACTTTCCGCTGAAAGATACAAGATTTTTGTTCTTCATTTTTGTTTTGATACCGGTGCAGACATTATTTGCGCACAACTGGTTAACAATTCCGCTCTATACAAGCCGTGCATTTGATGGTTTTGTCCAGGATAATTTTGAATTTTTTGTGAACCTTAATCCTATTTTAATTTTTGTACTTACTCCTATGATTGCCGCACTTACTTCGAAAAAGAATGCGTACACGATGATGATTATCGGAACGTTTGTTATGGCATCGCCTACATTTATTTTAGCAGCCGGACCCGGGATGGGTACCTTGTTAGCATACTTAATTATTATGACGATCGGTGAAGCAATGTGGCAGCCGAGATTTTTACAATGGGTCGCCGAGATTGCACCAAAAAATATGACCGGCATTTACATGGGCATCGGACAGTTTCCGTGGTTCTTAACAAAAGTTATAACAAGTTTATATTCAGGATGGTTCTTGATGCAATACTGCCCGACAGATACTCCGCCTTCGCAAATGAACACGGAATTTATGTGGCTGATATATGGCTTCATTGCAATTATTAGTCCGCTTGGATTACTCCTTGCTCGTAAATGGATGGTGAAAGGATTTAAAACTAAACATGCGGAATGAGTGTAGAGTGGCGAGTGATGAGTGTAGAGTTAGTGAGTGTAGAGTGACGAGTAAGTGAGTGTAGATTGGTGGGTGAATGATGTTATATTTGTGTTAGAGGTGGATATAAAACTATGAATACAACATTATAAAATCTTTCAATGTAGGTTTTATGCCGTGTGTATTTGAACAGCCGGCACTTTACCAGGGAATTTTATACCGTAAGGCTATGGAATTTGCTGTTCGTATTGTGAAGCTTTACAAATACTTAATGCAAAAGAATAAATCTCTTGAAGCTCTTTATGTTCAATTGCTCAAAGCCGGAACTTCTGTAGGCGCGAATGTTTCCGAAGCTCAAAGTGCAATTTCAAAAAAAGATTTTATAAACAAACTTTCGATCTCATTAAAAGAAAGCCGTGAATCGGATTACTGGTTAAAAGTTTTTCATCGAACGGAAATAATAAACGATACTGAATACGAAAGTTTAATTAAAGATTGTGATGAATTAGAACGGCTGTTAACAAGCAGTATTAAAACTGCAAGAGGTATTTAACTCTACGTTCTTCACTCGCAACTCTACACTATTGTATGAATTTATTACAAACGACATCACTTTTCGTAATAGCTTTCACGCTCTACGGTATCGCCGTGGGCAGTTATCCGGCATTCAGAATGAACCGCGCTACGATTGCCCTCGTTGGTGCGGCAGTACTCATCTTTATCGGTGCAATCTCTTTAGAACAAGCATACAAAGCAGTTGACCTCAATACAATTTTACTCCTCTTTGCTATGATGATAATCAACGGCAATTTGAGAATCAGCGGATTCTTTAAGTTAGTTACGGCAAGAATAATCACAATTGCAAAATCACCACGGCAACTGCTTGCGCTTATAATTATTTCTTCCGGATTTTTTTCGGCATTCTTTTTAAATGATACTATTGTAATTATTTTCACTCCGCTTGTAATTGAAGTTACACTTGCTCTTAAAAGAAATCCTATTCCGTACCTTGTTGCCCTGGTTACTTCTGCTAATATTGGTTCATCTGCAACAATAATCGGCAATCCCCAGAATATGATAATCGGCGTTTCATCGGGGATATCATTCAGCAAATACGCACTCTACCAAACTGCCCCGTCACTCATCGGATTATTAATTACCTGGATTATCATAACAATGATTTATAGGAAGGAGTTTGGGTCGCTTTATTTTGAAAAGATAGAACTTCCAAAAGTTAGACCGTACAAACCATTATTCATAAAAAGTATTTTTGCTTCTTCTTTGATGATCATTGCTTTTTTTCTTGGGGTATCGATTCCACTTGCTGCACTAGGAGGTGCAAGTTTATTATTGATTACGAGGCGGCTTAAACCCGAACGGGTATTCCAGGAAATCGATTGGGCACTCCTTGTATTTTTCGCTGCACTATTCATAGTAACAAAATCGATTGATACAGCCGGCTTTGGAAAATTTTTATCCATGACCCTCGAACCTTTAATAACTCAAAGTAATACAAGCTTTGCGGTCTCTTCATCAATATTAAGTAATGTTGTTTCTAATGTACCGGCAGTTTTACTTTATAGACCGATTATTCCAAATTTGCCAAACCCGGAACAAGCATGGCTTATACTTGGAATGGCAACAACCTTCGCCGGGAACTTAACTTTGATCGGGTCTGTTGCTAATTTAATTGTAGCCGAGACTGCAAAGAAACATTTTGTAAAACTTTCTTTCGTTGAGTATCTTAAATCGGGATTATTGATCACGATACTTTCACTTGCGGTTGGAGTAACCTGGTTCACATTAATCTTTTAACTTTTTCGGGGAATCAAATGAAATCATTATTGCTGCTTTTGATATCGGTTCTTACCATAAATATAAATTCACAAAATAAAGATGATGAACTCCGTAAGCTTGCTAATCGGCTTGCAAAAGAAATTTTGATTGTTGATACACACATCGATCTCCCGATGCGTTTGAAATCAAAATGGGAAGATATATCCCAATCTACAAAAGGTGATTTTGATTATCCGCGTGCTAAAGCCGGGGGATTGGATGTACCGTTCATGTCGATATATGTAGCGGCTCGCTTTGAAGGTAAAGGTGCTAAGGCAGAAGCCGATACTCTCATTAAACTGGTTAATCAGATTGTGAAAAGTAATCCGGATAAATTTGCTCTTGTGGATAAAATAGATGATGTATATAAAAATTTTAAGGATGGGAAAATTTCTTTACCAATGGGCATTGAAAACGGATCGCCGATAGAAGGTGATCTGAAAAACCTGAAATATTTTTACGATAAGGGGATTAGATACGTTACGCTCGCTCATTCAAAAAGTAATCACATTTGCGATTCATCGTACGACAAAGAAAGGAAATGGAACGGACTTAGTCCATTTGGTAAACAAGTGGTTGAAGCAATGAACCGTATCGGGATGATGATAGATGTTTCGCATATTACCGATAGCGCATTTTATCAAGTCTTAAGAATCGCAAAAGCGCCGGTTATTGCATCGCATTCATCGTGCAGAAATTTTACTCCCGGCTGGGAAAGAAACATGAGTGATGAAATGATTAAAGCATTGGCTAAGAACGGGGGAGTGATACAAATTAATTTTGGTTCCGGATTCTTACGGCAAGATATCCGCGACAAAGAAAAGAAGGTTTCGAACGATATTAGTAGCTATTTGCTCGAACATAACATTCCAAGAGAGAGCAAAGAAGCAGAAGCCGTCTCAGATAAATTTTGGAAGGAGAATCCAACCGGTTATGCCGATGTAAAAGATGTTGTTGAGCATATTAATCATGTTGTAAAACTCGTTGGTATCAATCATGTTGGGCTCGGTTCTGATTTTGATGGTGTCGGCGATTCATTACCGACCGGTTTGAAAGATGTATCGTATTATCCAAACCTGATTTATGAATTATTGAAAGCCGGTTATTCGCAAGATGATATCAAGAAAATCTGCGGCGGTAATTTGATGAGGGTTTGGCTTCAAGTAGAAAAATATTCTCAACAAATTTAATGATGGTTAGAAGTCTAATTTTTGCTTTTGTTCTTAAATCATAATTCCTTGCTCGCCTCGCTGGTTCGAAATTCGGCATTCTCTTTTTATTTTTTTCTTTCACAGAGTAACACAGAGTTTACCCGCTGTTTTATAGCTGGAAGGCACTGAGTTCCACTGAGAATTACTAAACATTTAAGGTTAGTTGGAGTCTGAGAATTTAGTCTTCAGTTGTACAGCCGTTCCGTAAGCAGAAACTACCAACGGAGTTGCAATTAAAGCACCGCTAAAAACTACAATCCAAACAAGCAGAGCGGTCGGTTTAATTGCCGGTATGTTACTTTTTCTTTAGTGTTTGATAACTTCTTCTCTATATGCTAAAGATTTTATATATGAATAATTACTTGGGAAATCACAATAAAATAAATAATTATTATTTGACAAGTTCGACAACTCCATATGAATTATATAATTGCACATACATTTACAATTATTTTCCGCAGTATCTGCAACATTTAAAAAAACTGTATCATTTTTAATTTCATAATTTGTTACAAATCTGTTTGAATCCGGGCAACAATTTCCAAAAACACAAAAATCAATCTTTAAAGTATCTTCAAAATTATAAGTAAAACATGAATCATATTCACTTATTTTACTTAACGAATTATTACATCCTTTAATTTGTTTTGCAGAGAAAATAATTTCTTTTTCTTTTGATTTTGTAGGATTATCTTCCGAGCAAGAATAACTAAAAAATAAAATCGAGAAAAAGAGGAAAAAGCTAAAGATTAAATTGAAATAATTTTTCACAGCTAACCTCGCATTTTCGAAGTAACATAACACCGTTGCTGTTAAGCCGCAGCACAGAACAACTATGACGGTTTCGTCAACCAGCCTCGCGTTGCCGTAAGGCAAGGTGGGCGCAACTTTTATTTATACTTGCCCGCCAATCTTAATGGCGGGAATCAGTTTTGTCACACAATCAACTTTACACAACAAACTATTTCTGAAAAGCCAAACCCTAATGCGACTCAATAAGACCGCATCGTTAGAAGCGGTCGTGTTGATTTGCTCGTTAGTCCACTAAAATGCAGAAGGCAAGTAAATAGAATAATGAACTAGGGAAAAATTAATCTCTGACTCCTTCGCTTGGTTTAATTTTCCTATCCCGGTACTGTTCATAAAGTACAAGATATACAGATATAATTATAATTGCTGTGGCAATTAACAAGGCAGTAGTGATCTGTTCATTGGCGATGAGCCAGCCAAGGAAAACTGCAATTACGGGATTTACATAAGTGTGAGTAGAAATCCGTGTAACAGACGTATGTCCAAGCAACCATATATAAGCGCTGAAGGCAATTACTGAACCAAAAATAATCAGGTATAAAAGTCCAAAGAAAGATTTTGAATTAACCTGGCTTAAGTGAAATTGCGATGGCTCACCAATGATAAAACTGGTTATCAAAACCAGTGTACCACCGAAAATTAATTCCATCCCCGATGACAACATAGGTGACTTAGGGACATTTGCAATTCTTGAATAAATAGCGCCTCCTCCCCAAGAAAAGGTACCTAAAACAATTAATGCAGAGCCAAGAAAATCATTATTTGATGTTGTGTTACTTGTAGTAGAAGCAACTAGATAAACAACGCCGCCGAAACCGAGAAATAATCCTAATATTCCCCTTAGTTTTATCCGTATGTCCTTTAAGAAAAACCATTCTATTCCCATAATCCATAATGGTTCCGGAGTAACAAGTACCGCCGCCATTCCGGAAGGTACATATTGTTGCGCCCATGCTAGTAGTCCATGCCCGATCAAAAAGAACATTGCTCCTAATGTAATTAGCGGGAAAATATTTTCCACTTTTATCTTTTCTTTGTTATTAAACCGGCTTAATACATAAAGAATTATCCCCGCTGTCAAGGATCTTATTCCAATCATCATTAACGGCGGTATTGTCTCAATTGCATAGCGGGTTGCAAGGTAAGTGGAACCCCAAATTATATAGATGGCTCCGAAAGCCGAAAGTATTTTTAAATTTTGTTGTTTCATAATTAACTTATTGTTTGAATTAGAATGTTAAACCGTCAAAACAATTTCAAAGTTTAGTTTTATTTTACTAACCCCGTTATTAATCTCAGGATTAATAAAAAGATGTTTTATTTGAACTATTTCAACAGTTTACATGAGTCCGTTTTTCCTTTCAGACAACTGGTTAATTAGAAAAATTATATCTGTAAAGCCTATAGATACTTTTAATTGTATCAAAAAGAAGGTAAATAAAAGTTAAGCAATCCCCAAAATTTTTAATTTTGACGCTTGATTGCGTAAATGCCGCCAATGATTTAAAACTAAAACACATGGTGAAGATATTCAACTTATTTTGGGAATTATTAATAAGTTAGCCGCCTTAAGCTCCAATTGTACCGGTCTTGACTTTTCCGGCACGCTTGTAGTTGGCAATAATCACTCCGCTTGGTGTCACTGTACTCTCTATTAGTGTGAATGCTGCCGGAATCGTGCCATTGTCAAACAATTTTTTTCCTTTACCAAGAGTCAATGGGAAAATTTTGAGCCAGAGTTCGTCAACTAAATCATTTTCTAGTAGTGTCTGGATGAGCTTGCCGCTACCCCAAACCTGAATGTTAGAACCTTTTGAATTTTTGAGCTTTTCGATATCTGCCAAGCTATTGAGGAAAACTGAGTTTTTCCAATCTGACTTTTTCATGGTCTTGGACATGACGTATTTAGTGACCTCATTGATACCTGGCCATCCATTTTCATGCTCTGGCCAGTAGCTGGCAAAAATCTCAAATGTTTTTCTGCCCAAAAGTAGATCTGAAGGCTGCATATGTTTTTCCAGGACCTTACCAAAAACTTCGTCACCATACGATGCAGTCCAGCCGCCATATTTGAAACTGCTTGATGTATCTTCGTCAGGTCCACCGGGTGCTTGCATTACCCCATCTAATGTAATCATTGGTAAAACAATTATTTTTCTCATGTCCAGCCTCCTTTGTTAAAATTACGTTAACTTTGTCCTAACCCTATCGTTTATATTAAACATCTGTAATCTATTAGAATATAATAAATGGGGAAAGGGTTATCTGCGTCAATCTTAATGGTTGGTTGCGACATTTAATTTTAAATTATTAATTATCTTTTTAACACTAACCTTAATTATAATTATATCCTTTTATGTTTAAACTGCCTAATGGCGTGGCAAATAAAGCGCCGCCAAAAGGTTTACGCTGCCAATGTTACGTTTTACGGATTATGTTATTTATTTACTAAAAACATTTCTTTCACTAACAAACTAAACTGCAAACAACATGACCGAATACAGCAGTCGGTTTGAGTTTCAGGTTATACCGTATTTCCTACAGACCAATAATTTTATAAGTTGCAATTACCAAAAGTTGACTCAGAATACTTACTGTAAAAAAATAACCATTATGTTTTAAATCTATCTTGAGTTTATAACTCGCTCTTATAACAATTAAAACCAATATTATCAGGATAATTATTCCTATTGTATATGTACCGAGTCCCATAATTGAAGATACTCGAGCTTCATCTTGTTGACTAAATCCTCCAAAGACTAGAGAAAAAAAACGAAGTACAAATTGAAAAAACAAAATCGGGTAGGCATATATCGTTGAATATTTCTCTAAAGTTAACAGAGCGAACACAGCCAACAATATCGTAAATGCTGGTCCACCAATGCTTACGAATAAATTATGGCTTTCGTCTAAATAATACCCTCCTTTAGGCCAGACATAGTTTAGACTATATATCATATCATTTCCTAAAAACTCTCCTACTATCCAGTGTCCGAATTCGTGAAATAGATAAGAAAAATAAGCTATGGGAATAAACAATAAATAAAGTTTAATTAATATTTTTTTATCAACTGTCATAATTTGATATTACTTAACGGTATAACGGCTTCGCCAATAAGCGGTCGCCCCAGAACAGCGATGCCACTTATAAAACAACTGCCAATAATTATAAAAACATTTATTTAGCAGAACTACTTTACAAAACAACATTAAACGGAAGCGCAAAACCAGTAATTAAACAAATGCCAAATGCGAAAACGGCGTCCGCTTGATTGGCTCGTATGTTAATACCAAACATTAAATTCTATTTTTAGAACAACTAATTGGCAAAGTCATAGGAGAGATATGAGTGGCTAGATATCTCAATATAAAGAATATCGTTAACAAGATTTCACTCCCTATGACTTTCCGCTTCATCGAATCTTGTTATATGTAATTACAAGTTGTGAGCTTATTCATTAACGAATTACACTTTATAAAGATGACCATCGTTTTATATTTTCACCGTTACTTTTAATCTTCTCGATAATTGCTTCTTTAGTAGCTCTATTTATTCCAAACCATTTTTCAACACTTGTTTTTGTCATTATAGCACGTCTATTCAATTCTTTAACATATTCATCTGTAAGAATATCATAAAACAAGTATTCTCCTTGTTCCGATTCTAAAGATTCTAAGAAAATGTAAGCATCATAATTATTTTCAAAATTACCGGTTTCTTTATCGTAAGTAATTTCATAGAGACCATCAAAAAGCTCTTTACCAAATGGACTGTCTTTTAATTTAAAAGCTATCGGTCTATTTCCAGACTTTGCAAAAATTGAATCAAAAAGCCCGTTTCTAATTAATCCGTGAATTGTGCCGTCATTACTAATAATAGCACAATGTTGAAAAATTGAAAAAACTTCTTGGGAAAAGAATATTTTTGACAGCTGAGCTGCCGCTGTTGGTTTAGATTCGCTTTTAGGCCTTCCTACTCCAAATCCGGAAACAGGTGATTTGAAAGCGTGGCCATTACCTACTATAAACAGATTATTTCGTTTATCTTTTTTTGTCAAAATTGTTTCTGAAATAATCTTAGCCATTTGTTCATTTCTATCTAAAAGGTTATTAAAATGAGTTTTCATTTCTTCATAATTTTTAAATGATCCAAAGGGTCTGGGTTCATCTACACACACAACTTTTATTCTTTTTTCTTCAGGTTGAGATTTATTCAATTTCCATATTTCTATCATAAATTCATACATCCCTCTATCATACCACCCATTTATTTGAACGTCGCGGAAAATATTCAGAATTATTTCGGTATCTATTTTTTCATCAGCAAAAAATTTATCAAGTTCATTTTGTTTATCGGAAGAAAGCTCCATAAACACAGTCCCGACCTTTTCAGCAAATGTCAGATCATTGATTACACTTTTCATCAAATCCCAGGATATTTTGCGTCTATGTATTTCACCATATACAACAATCTTATAATTGGTCAATGCATCAAGAATAAAATCTTTTGGTGCACTCCCATTATTTTTTAAATAAGCAGTAAATGAGGACGTATCGGTCGATACTGATTTAAGTTCTTTAATCCGAGGTATATAATTTAGGAAATTGTTACACTTTCTTTTAAATACTTCTATTGCATTATTCAAATCATTCCCCAAGTCTTCGCCGGCATTTAACCAGTTACCATCTTCACAACTTAAATATGTAATTATACACATAGGTTCGGAATAATCGGTTATAACTCCCGCAATAGAATCTTTATAAATAATTACTGCTTTGATTTTTGTATTTAGTAATTTTTCTTTTTTTTCTTTACTTACTTCAATGTCGGATGAATTTGGTTTAGGGAAATACCCTCTATTACGGTATGTATTTACGACTTGATACAATCCTTGTTTTCCCTCCGATTGTAAATATTTGAAAGTAATAAATGAATTAAGCGGCGAACTTAAATCAAACTGATCTTGATATTCATTTACTTTCTTATTGATATCGTTTAATATAAAATCCTTTTCAGTATTTTGAGCATTTGTGAATGTAGAGAGAATAATTAAGAGAATGGTTAGAGTAAATGCTTGTTTCATATTATTGCACCTTTTATGTGAGTGATCTTTACCCAATATACATATTACATATAACGGCGTGTTATGTTAAAGTTCAATAACAACCGTCTTGAGTTCTCGTTTAT
>DYJK01000164.1 GCA_020723165.1 Melioribacter roseus
TTTATCTTACTACTCGCGATATGGCTGTACTCGGGCTTATCTATTTAAATAACGGGATGCTTGATGGAGAGCAGATAGTTCCAGTGGATTGGGTTGAAAAATCACTCGTTACATATTCGGGTACTGGCATTGGTTGGTGGGGGCAATGGACTAAAATCGGTTACGGCTATTTATGGTGGCTTGGCGAAGTGAACGATTACAAAATATTTTCCGCATTAGGGCATGGTGGACAGTTTGTGTTTTGTGTGCCTTCACTTAATATGATAATTGCCGTACAATCCTACCCGGATTCCGATTGGGACCAGGCAGATATACAAGAACGCGGCGTGATTGACATTCTCGCCGATTATATTCTGCCGGCCGCTGAGTAGGGAATGCAAACTTTGCATTCCCATTGTGAAATGAACAATGAAAAATGAATTACCAAATAGAAAACCGACACTACACAAAAATTTTGATTACAGTACGGACAGATATTATTTTGTTACTATATGCATGGATGATATGAAGAATTTTTTGGGAAAGATCAGAAACGGGAAGATAATTTTAAGTTCAATTGGTAATATTGTTGAAAAATGTTGGCACGAAATCCCAGGACATTTCAAAAATATCGAATTAGATTATTTCCAAATCATGCCAAACCATTTGCATGGGATATTAATAATAAATTCTGTAGGGGACGGGTCGCCCGTCCCGGGTAAATTACCCAAAACAATATGTCCGGGGGTTAATGAAACAACCGGGGATGGGAAACCCATCCCCTACAACGGAAAAATATCTTTGTCGAATGTTGTTGGGCATTTTAAATACCAGGCAACCAAGGAAATCAACAAACAGAATAATAAGCCCGGCAGAAAAATCTTCCAACGTTCATTTTATGATCGTATCATCCGCAACGAAAGAGAACTCTACAACATTCAAAAGTATATTTCTGAAAATCCTTTGCGGTGGGAATTGGAGAAAGAAATGGCGGAAAATTTGGATATGTTATTCTAAGTCCCGATACCGAACTTGTCGAAGTATCGAGGCGAAGAATCTCGGGCTATGAAAGTAGTGATTCTGCCGGAACGTAGAATTTTTTATGAAGCTCTCTCATCATTTTAACGGTCAACTCGCGCTTACCGCTCAAAATTTCCGACACTCTATTTTTTCCTCCCATAGCTTCGGCAAGATCGGATTGTTTAATACCGAGTTGTTCCATTCTGAATTTAATAGCTTCGATTGGATCCGGCGGACCGATCGGAAAATGTTTTTGTTCATATGCTTCGACAAGAGTTACAAGAACGTCGAGAAAATCCCCCTTGGGAGTGTTCGGCTTTGAATCGAAAAGCTGATCTATCTTTTTGAGTGCAGCTTCATAATCTTTTTTTGTTTTGATCGGTTTTATAGTCATTTAAATCTCCTCTGCGTTTATTTTATCGTACTCGTTATGAGTTCCAACAAACCTTATATATACAATTTGATGCTCATAATTGATGGTTGTAATTAATCGGTAATCATTTCCCTTTATATTAAAAACCACTCTGTTGTTCTTCAAAAAGCTTGCTGTTCTATAAAGCGAAGCAATATCAGGCGGCTTAACCCATTGAGCTTTTTTTGCCTCTGCAAACCATGCTTTCAATGGCTGTTCAGCATCTTTGTGCTTCAGCCAGAAATCCCTAAGTTTTTTAATTGATATTATCCGCACGAACAAATATAATAAGTTCCCGTATTGGGAACAAGATAAATTTAGTTTAGATTGATAGGGTCTGATTATGAGCAGTAAAAAATTTTCCATTCTCCGTTGGAGAACCTTTTAGAGTTGTTATCGGTTGGTCAACCTTTTTCGGATCGTTAGCTAAATTACCAAGGATATCATGCCCTTCATAGATAAGTGTATTTGTTTTTATATCCCATTCGTCTGCATAAGGTGCTTTTTTCTAACTGACATCAAGAGAATTGAGTACTGTAGTTTAATTTGGAAATTCATTCCCTTTTGAAGATTAATGCCTTCAACAGCTACTAATTCTGCATAAGAAATTATATCATCAACATTAAAATTCTGTTTTATAATGAGCGATTTCATAACAAGTTTATTTATAATTATAATTTCAATAACCATACATTCATTTTCAAGCACAAACTAATAATGGAAAAAGGAACCCTCTCCTTATTTTCTTCTCCAATGAGGAGGATTGAAAGGTGATCTGTGGATACTTTGGCAGTCAAAAAATTCTACCTCTCAAAATCAATAGTTATAAGCGTCTATTACCAAATTTTATCCCTTTTCATTCATCATTAATTGATTATTTTTTACTTAGAGAATGGGGGAATAACAATGAGCCGTATAAATAAATTATTAATTATAATTATCGTTATAGTCGGCGTCCAATGCGCACGTACATCCGAACCAACATCTCCAAACAACAATACGCTTTCTCTCAGTAAACAATTTGATTCGGCCGCAGTTAATTTAAATGTAGGCGAAGCAATTACGATAAACCAGAAGTTCAAAATCAAATTCCAGAATGTTACCGGCGATTCAAGATGCCCCGTTGATGTAACTTGTGTTTGGGAAGGCAACGCTGAAATGGAATTAACTTTAACTAACGACGAGAAGACCGAGACAAAGATATTAAACACAACCCTAGAGCCGCGTTCGTTAATATTCGAAGGCTATTCTATCGAACTGCGTACACTTAATCCCCTACCGCGAAGTACTGTACAAATCAATCCGAAAGAATATAATATCGATCTTGTTATAAAACCTTTAGACACCAACGGAGACGAAACCAAATCGGTTAATCTAATTGACGGTTCTAATACATCGGTTATTAATAAAGATATTCTTAACATTAATAGTGTTTCGATCGATAAAAACATAATTTCTTTTAATCTTTCTTACAGCGGGGGGTGCGAAGATCATAAATTAGGTCTCTATGCACTAAAGGAAATAGAAAAATCAAATCCGGCACAAGTTACTCTGCTTCTCTCACACGATGCAAACAAAGATATGTGCGAAGCTTACATAACACAAAACGCATTGTTTGATCTTACCGAGCTAAAAAATTATTTGATTAACACACACGGGATTAATGATAAAGTACTATTAATTATTCATGATTCATCGGGCAGACCTATACGCGACCCGGTAATTGAATATACTTTTTAGGATTACCTTAGTTGTGTGGTTATAAACCGAAGCTAATCAATTTAATCTTCTTGCCTTCCTCGATATGCTGCTTTTCGTACTTTGTGAGAATTTTCTCTTCATCGCTAAGATTTGTATTTGAGTAAAGATCATTCGTTTCTTTTAGAAGCCGCAAATTATTTTTCATTATTACCTCAAGCGTATAATCGTATAATAAAGTATCATCGGTTTTTAGATTTACGATTCCATCACTAATTAAAATTTTTTTATAGATATCTAAAAAACGGGGATGTGTTAAACGCTTTTTCATACTGCTTCTTCTTGGGTAAGGATCGGGAAAAGTAATCCAAATTTCTTCCACGCTCGATCCCGGGAATATATCTGCCAGGTGCTCTATATAAGCAATTAGAAACACTACGTTCTTTAATTTCAATTTATCGGCATTCTTCGAAGCATTCCAAATACGGTTTGGTTTACGGTCTATGCCTATAAAATTTTTGTGGGGATAAAGAAGCCCCATATTAATTGTGTAATCTGCTTGTCCGCAGCCGAGTTCAAGTGTAAAGTGTTTATCGTTTGCAAAATAGTCTAATAATTCTTGTTTAATATTCTCGTTCTTGTAATCAAAAACATTTTTGAAGGATCTTACTTCAGTAATCTTTTTATATTTCTTACGTGGCATAGCAATTTTTTATTAATAGAATTTGTATATAAAAAATAATAATCTTTTATCAGTCATTGATATCTTAAAGAGAATTTTTATAGCCTTTTTTCAATAAAACAGATGCAGTTACTATGGCGTCTAAATGCTAAATCATTTAGGACCTTATATGATTAACAATATTTTCCCTTTATTTTTAATTATCATTTCATTTACCACTTCAATTTATCCACAAAACAATATCGCGGCAAATTTTGAAATACAAGAGATTGGTAAGAATATCTATGCAGTAATTAGAAAAGATCCTCCCGGACTAATGTGTGATGGTAATTCTGTAATTATTATAAACAAAGATCACGTTGTAATTGTAGATGCCCCCGAAGCTTCCAATGAGATTATTAAAGAATTAAAAAAGATGACCGACAAACCGGTTAGATATGTTATTAACACGCATTGGCACGATGATCACATAACGGGAAATCAAGCGTACCATGATGCTTATCCGAATGCTGAATTTATTGCCCACAAAAACATTCTTGAATATCTACCTCATCAAGGATTAATTAATAGGAACAATATGATCTCATCTGCTCCAGGAGGAGTGGAATATTTAAAATCTCTACTTGAAAAAAATGAAAGTATGGCTGGTGGACCAATGACCGATGAAGAGAGAGTAAGTTTTATTAATGACATCGCACTTGTTGAGCATTATCTAGATATCGTTCCCAATACAGAGTATTTTTTACCGAAAATAACTTTTAATGATAAATATATTCTTGAAGAAGATAAAAAAATCGAGATAATTAAAGCCGGTAACGCTCATACTGCCGGGGATATAGTTGTATTTCTGCCGGATGAAAAAATTTTAATAACCGGCGATATTGTAGTCCACCCAGTTCCCCTGGTTGGAGCTGAACAGTCTCATATTGATGAATGGGGAGCCACATTAGATAAACTTATTTCTAAGAATGCGAAAACAATAGTACCGGGGCACGGAAAAGTAATGCATGATAATTCTTATTTGAGTCTATTGTCCGGGTTGTTTAATTCCATTTGCCGGCAGACAAAAGATGCAGTAGCACAAGGTAAGACATTGGATGAGATTCATACCAGTATTGATCTTGAAGAGTTTAGAGAAGAAATTGCCGGCGATTCCCAATTGAAAAAAATTCTTTTCAATTATTATGTAAAAGGTCCGGGCGTTACAGCAGCATTTAATGAATTGAACAAGAAGTAATTTATCAAAAGGAATGTTACATGTCACTAAGAACTCAATTTATAATCATATATTTTCTTTTCGTCGTGATATTGTTCTCGCAAAACAATACAACGACACAACAGCCGGCATTACCGGAAGATTCGAATCAATTTGATTTTTGGGTTGGTGAATGGGAAGTTTTTAATCATCAAAACAAAAAAGCCGGTGAAAGTAAAATTGAAAAAATTTTAAGTGGTGCAGTAATTTTAGAAAACTGGACCGGGGCCAGCGGTTACACCGGAAAAAGCTTCAATCATTTCCATAAAGAAAAAGGAAAATGGATCCAATATTGGGTAGATCAAAATTCTGATCCAATACTATTTGAAGGAAAATACGATGAGTCACAAAAAGCAATTGTCTTTTACAGTTATGATCATTCTAAAGATAATGATAAACCTTATGCACGAAGATTAACTTTTTACAACCTGGATCAAAATACTGTTAGACAATTTTCCCAGAGAAGTTATGATGAAGGGAATACCTGGCATGTTGAATACGATTTTACTTATAAAAGAAAATAATTTTTTTATGAATTCACAATTAATAAATAAAAATTGTTGCTGCATTCAACATTTATAATTTTTCATTTCTTTCAAAAGTATTCTTCCCCGTGCTTTAATCGCCGGGCTCCCGGTTATCATCATTTTTTTAATTTCTGAAATCAAAACCTTTTTAAGATTTGAATCGATAGAGGCTAATTTGGAAAGTGTCTGCATACAGCAAACTCTTACAATTATACTCCCCTTTTCAGCCATCCACCTGAATAGATGATCAACAACTTTTTCTTTTTCAGATTTTGTAAAACTCAAATAACCGAGCATTAGTGCAATATGCCAGTTAACTTCCTTCTGGCTGAACTTGTCCAAATTTTTTAGAATTGTTTTTTTGTGGGGTTTAAGCATAGAAGGTTTTTTCTGCGAAACTTTTTCAGCAGCATCAGCACATCGTGCACGTATTACCGGGTCATCGTGAAAAATTCCGGCAAATATTTCATCAAACAATTCCTGGTTATCGCCGACGAGTTTAACAACTTCATTTGATTTGCCAATAGAACGGAGATCATTACCTTTTAGGAGATCATAAACCGTCATTATTTATTTCCATTCAATATTCTTTAATTCCTCTCCGACTTTTACAATTCCATTTCCATTGTGCAAAAGATTCTGCCCGAACATTATTCTAGTTTCAATTTTTCTGTAACCCGATAAAGTTTTAAGCGGTTCTTTATTCCGTTGGGCTGTTTCCTGGTCTGTTGTAGTAATTATACAACGCGAGCACGGTTTTACCGGGTAAAATGTAACCCCGTTGAGATCAAAACTTTTCATCCCATCTTCATCAAACGGTTTTCCGCCGGTAAATACAAAATTAGGACGGAAACGATTCACCGGTAATTTTTCTTCTAAACGGTTATTGAGGTCATCGAGGGATGCTTGCCCGATAACAAGAAAAGGAAATCCATCTGCAAAACTTACAATCTCATTTTTTGATGCATATTTTTTATCAACATATCTATTAGCAATTTCCGGCATATGAACAAACCGGCATTTTATTTTCAACATCTCGCTTAGCCAATTATCAACATCCGGCGAAAGAAAATCGGCATTCACAAAATCATTCCAAACAATAATTTGAGATTTTGCATACGGTGCTTCTTTAATATTAATAGAAAAACTCTCATTGTTTTTTTTGTGACTTAATTCCAAATTTGATCCGTCCATTTTAACATTAATCAACGCCATTAGCGGGACGGTCCGTTGTGTTATGTACGAATTATTTTCGTCAACAATCATCCAGCGTCTATCGTATTTTAATCCGCGGTCTGTAACTTCGGATTCGTTCAAACTAATTCCGGCTAACGATTTCACTGGGTAAATGTTTATTTCGCTTAGTACATATTTCATATAATTATGAATTATAAGTTATGAATAGAAAATTTTACAATTTAACATTTAAATTTTTCTGTGATGTTTTAACTATTGCAGTTAAGATGTTAATAAGTTCATCGATTTCCTTTAATAATAACGAATAATCATATTTAATAATTTGACTTTCAGAGCGAAGTCTCAACTAGTATTTTGTTTCCCTTGCTTCTTTTGAAGCGATCGACATTTTTGTAATAAAGTCTTTTCTGCTTTGACCGGCAGTCGCTTCCTCAACATTTGCCCCTATACTTGTAG
>DYJK01000165.1 GCA_020723165.1 Melioribacter roseus
TTTTCTTCTCCTTTTGGTTTATTTGAATCTGCTGTGTTCGTATGCGCGATATTAACAAACCCGATACAGAAGCAATCACAAAATACAATCCGAACATTAGTGCGTCTTCAACCTTACCTATGCGCAGAGTAAAATGTGGGGGAATAAAATAATAATTCCAGATGAATGCGCTCATTACAGCAGCAAGAAAAATTTGCCCGGGTTTAAAATTAAAGAGTGGCAGCAGTGATACTATAAAAAGAAATACGAGCGATACTGCTTGATACCCGATATGAAGCTGCAAATAATATAAAATTATACCGGTTACCGTAACAATTAATGCAGACAGAAAATATTTTGTTACCGGGGCTTGCCATATGACATTAACAGTAGAACTAAAATTCTTTTTACGTTTAAACTCATTAAGTGAATGACCACTGGTAACTTTACTGTTTGTAAAATTATTTTTATTGGTTTCCATTTAACAATCCTTTACTTAATGCCGCCATCACCCATAATCATAATCAATCAACAACCCACACACAAAACTAATCAACAGTTTATAAATACGCCTTAAATAAGATTTCTCTATACGTAAAATATTTATTAAGCATGGGAATGTGCATAAAGATTTTGTAAATAGATTGCAGAGGGGTATAAAGAAATCGTAAAGATCTTTATTAATATTTGCAATTGTAGGCGTATAATTCATTTTAGTATCGGTATTTTATTAAGTATTGAGATTAAACCAATAAATGCTAAAAAGACTTACACCGGTACAGACACTTCTCCTGGGATATATTGCTTTGATTTTAGTGGGTGCTTTGTTGTTATCGCTTCCATTCTCTTCATCAAAAAATCAATATACACCTTTTGTTGATACATTATTCACAGCAACCTCTGCCGTTAGTACAACCGGGCTTGGTGTTGTTGATACCGGGACACACTTTTCAATAATTGGACAAATAATAATTTTTCTGCTGTTCCAGATTGGCGGATTGGGATATATGATATTTATAGCCCTTATCTCGCTTGGAGTCGGTTCGCGTTTTACTATGAGCAGTAAAAGGTTGTTAACCGAATCAATGGCGCGGCCGACAAGTATTGAAATAAAAAAATTTGTTAAGGCGGTTATATTCTTCACATTTGCTTTTGAGTTGTTCGGTGCAATTATATTAACGATAATGTTTCTACAAAAAATGTCCTTTGGCGATGCTCTCTATTCTGCTGTTTTTCATTCAGTATCCGGCTTCTGTACTGCCGGTTTTTCATTATACTCCGATAGTTTTACCGCTTACTCATTCGATACATTAACTAATGTTGTAATTGCTATTATAACAATCGCCGGTGGAATTGGATTTTTTGTTCTATATGATATAGCTAAGTATTTCTCCAACTTATTTAAACATAAACATCCTTTTAAATTAACAGCGCATAGTAAACTTGTTTTAACCGTTTCATTTTTCTTAATGACTATCGGTACAATTGTGATATTCTTTTTAGAAACAGCTAATAATAGTTCAACATCATTAATAGATAGAGTACTGACCGCATCGTTCCAGGCGCTATCGGCATCAACAACAACCGGTTTCAATACTGTGGATATCGGCAAGATGTACCAGTTAAGTCTAGTAGTTATAATTTTGCTGATGTTCATAGGTGCTTCACCCGGAAGTACCGGCGGCGGTATTAAAACATCAACTTTTGGAATTATAGTTTTATTTATTAAAAAAGTAATAACCAACCGTCAAGAAGTTCACGTCTTCCGAAGAACAATAGATGATGCAACGGTAAATAAAGCATTGGGAATTACATTACTTGGCGTTTTTTATATGATATTTGTTGTGATTGCTTTATCGTTGACTGAAAATTTTTCTCTGCTCCAAATTATTTTTGAGGCAACTTCTGCGCTCGGTACAGTAGGACTTTCAATGGGAATCACATCGCAACTGACCTTGATAGGAAAGTTATTAATCATATTAACAATGCTTATAGGTCGTGTTGGTCCGCTTGCAATCGGTTATTCATTAATTGGAAAAGTAAAAACCAAAAACTTTAGTTACCCTTCCGGAAATGTAATGACGGGTTGATAGGAGATAAAAATGAAACAATTTGTCGTAATAGGTCTCGGTACATTTGGATATAATCTTGCTGTTGAATTTGGTAAACAAGGTCACCAGGTTCTAGCAATTGATTATGATAAAAATAAAATTGAAGAAATTAAAAACCATGTAACAGAGGCGGTAGTTGCAAGTGCAATGGATAAAGAAACTCTCAAGGAATTTGTTGATAAAAATTTCGATACTGCAATTTTAGGTCTGGGTGAACGATACATGGAAGCAACTGTATTAGCAATAATCCATCTGCGCAGTATTGGTGTTAAGCACATCATAGTGAAGTCTATGAATGAATTACGCGGTGAAGTCTATCGATCGGTTGGTGCAACGGAAATTATCAACCCCGAAAAAGAAACCGCTCTCCGTCTTGCAAGGAGATTAACAATTCCAGCGCTGATTGATCAAATACCATTAGCGCCCGATTACAGTATCGTGGAAATTGCTTTACCCGATGAGTTCGTTGGAAAAACTATTCGTGAACTAAATTTAAGACAAAAATACGGTGTTACAATTATTGCGGTTAAAGATGTTCTTCGGGATGTGATGGTTATTGTTCCAACACCTGATCATAAGTTTACGCCGGATAGTGCATTAATAATATTAGGCAAACATGATGATATTGATAAATTGAAACAGTTTATCTGATGCTAACACATTTATTATTTTGAATGATTATCAACCGAACCCGGTTTGCGCCGTGTCTTGAATAAGAAGTTTGTAATCCTAAGCGCAATATAAATAGCAAACAGTATTAGGACCCATGCCGAGATAAAATCCATCATTACCGCCTCTATTATAAAATGTGTTCGTTAATATGTCTATAACGCTGCCTTATGTATAAAGATTCTGTAAATACTGATTGGATGCGTATAAAGAAAATATAAAGAAATTACTAATTCCTTGCGATTAATATAACATAATTCATTTTAGCAACCGTAATTTTAGGAGTAAAGAAAACATGCCGGAGAATTCTGATGTCTCATCTAATTCTAAGAAGTTAAAACATTTTATTTTTGGTTCACCACGTAACTTAAAAGATCCCAAAATATTTCATAAACTTGCCTTAATACCATTTTTAGCATGGGTCGGTCTAGGCGCAGACGGACTCTCATCATCTGCATACGGACCCGAAGAAGCATTTAGAACATTAGGTCAGCACACATACTTAGCCGTGTTTATCTCCCTCGCAACGATAATAACTGTTTTTGTTATTTCATATGCATACTCACGGATCATCGAGCATTTTCCTCATGGCGGCGGCGGTTATATCGTTGCAACTCATATGCTTGGTGAAAAAGCCGGTGTCGTTTCCGGTTCAGCTTTAATTGTAGATTATATTTTAACTATCACAGTATCCATTGCCTCATGTTCGGATGCACTCTTTAGTTATTTGCCGGTTGATTATCAAAAGTATAAAATAATTTTTGCGGCGGTACTGATAGTTCTTATGATAATCATGAATATGCGCGGTGTAAAAGAATCGATAACCGGGCTCACGCCAATCTTCTTAACTTTTATTTTCACACACGCAATTATGCTGGGCTATGGATTATTTAGTCATATAGGTGAAATTGGAAATGTAACAAATCAAATTAGTACCGGTCTGCAAAACGATTTGTCGTCTATCGGCTTTTGGGGAATTCTAATTATCTTATTAAGAGCATATTCATTGGGAGGCGGAACCTACACCGGGATTGAAGCTGTTTCAAATGGATTACAAATTATGCGCGATCCAAAAGTTAAAACCGGAAAGCGTACAATGCTTTATATGGCATCATCACTTGCAATAACTGCTGCCGGTTTAGCCGTACTTTATTTATTAGTCGATGTGCGCCCGGCAGTTGGAAAGACCCTTAACTCGGTGCTTGCAGATAGTCTGTTCAGCGGCTGGAGTTTTGGTCAAGCATTGGCGGTGGTAACCATTTTTTCCGAAGGAGCTCTTTTGTTGGTAGCAGCACAAGCCGGATTTATTGACGCACCTCGCGTAATGGCTAACATGGCGGTAGATTCCTGGCTGCCTCACCGGTTTGCTTCTTTTTCCGAAAGACTTACAATGCAAAACGGGGTTGTACTTGTTGGAACAGCGGCTCTTGCACTTCTTTTTTACACCCAGGGTTCAATAATTGCTTTGGTAATTATGTATTCAATCAATGTGTTTCTAACATTTACTATTTCCGAATTCGGTATGTCTAGATTTTTTATCAGACATAGAAAAAAAGAAAAATATTGGAAGAAACATCTAAGTGTACATCTTACCGGTTTGATACTTTGTTTTACAATTCTTTCCGTTACTGTTTTTGAAAAATTTTTAGAAGGCGGGTGGCTTACACTTGTTATTACTTCTTTGGTTATTGTGTTATGTTATTTCATCAAAAAACATTATGAAAAAGTTCAGAGCGATAAAAAGAGATTTGATGAGCTTCTAACTACAATTCCAACTTATGGTGAACCAAACAACGAGCCCGTAAATACGAAAGAGAATACCGCCATAATGCTTGTTAACGGCTATAATGGTTTTGGAGTTCATACATTTTTAACTATTGTCCGGCAATTCCCGGATTTTTATAAAAATTTCATTTTTGTTTCCGTTGTTGTTGTTGATCAGGGAATGTTTAAAGGTGAAGAAGGATTGGATCACCACAAAGATTCAATTATAGCATCGCTGGAAAAATATGTTGATCTTGCACGGAGACTGGGATTGAAAGCGGATTACAGAATTGAAATTGGGACTGATGTTGTTCAAGCCGGTTCGGATCTTTGTATTAATGTAAGTAAAGAATTTTCAAGATCAATGGTGTTCTCGGGTAAATTGGCATTCAGGGTCGAAAAATATTATCATAAATTTTTGCACAATGAAACAGCGTTTGCCATCCAGCGCAATTTGCATTGGAACGGTGTACCAAACATGATTTTACCGATAAGAATGGATTTATAAAAAAGTGTAGAGTGCAGAGCGTAGAGTGAAGAATTTTCAAATTTATTTTTGCTTTACTTTTTAAACATATCAATTAACAACTTAATTGATTCAATAAAATTAATTTATCCGTTTTTCAATTATTCTTTCAAGCTCATGTGTATTCAAGGTGGTTTGAATTCCTTCCGGGTGCCAATGTTTTCTGCAACCGCTGTAATCAAGAAGTACACATTGAGCCGGAACCCCATAACGTTTTAGTTCCCATCCGCCTTCAACCAAAGTTGTTACACATGCAGAGGCAACGACTCCCCGGTTCGGTTCCCCTTTTTTCGGCGACCAGAGTGAAAGATCCGATGCGTGGGGGATTATATAAACTTCAAATTTTTTCTTTGTACCGATAATACGCAAATGATTTACCCGGCATTTCGGTTCACAACCGATGCATTTTAATCCTTTCGGTTCTTTGATTGCTTCGCATTCATCTTTGGAACGCGCGCGCATACAACCAGGCAACAATAGAGCGGTTGCGTCCGTTGTATTAAATTCCTTCCGGAACGCCCGGTTCATCAGCTCAGCACCAACCATGTTAAGATGATACTCGATCTGTTTGCGAGTACAAGAGATTCTATCTTCACGCCATCTGTATTTATTTCTAGTATCGGAAATAAATTTTTCAACATTGTAAGTGTATTTGCCAAGCATTGCATTGGAGCGTACCTCGAACCAATTTCTAAATTCTGCGATAGCAGAGAATATTTCCTTGTGTTTTGTAGAATCGAGCGTTCCCCAGAAAGCACGCCAGCCGATAAATCTAATTGCTTCTTCACGGAATTCACCGGTAGCTTCAAACCATTTACAAACATGATCTATCTGATCTAGTGAGGGAACCGGCAAATTATTCTGTTTTAATTTTTCCGGCAGCAGAAATAATGAAATTAATATCCCCCTTGAAAGATCAATGAAAGGTTTTATTCGCTGATGTTTCTTGCGCCATTCCCCCATCTTTGAAAGTGTGATAAACGGTGCATGTTTTACGGAGAGAGCTTGATTGGCATACGTACGCCATAGAATTCCAAAACTAAGTAATTCTAATATATACTCTTCTTTCTCCCTGACATCCTCAAGTTTAAACTTATTTATATAGTTAATATATTCATTAACAATAGAGGTTACTGATTCTTCCGTTTTTAATAAAACTTCGTCGGTAAACCGGCGGACATCACTATAATATTCTTCCGTGTTGGTGCGGCTGAGTTTCAGAGAGTATGTTACCGGTTCCATATACTTCGCAAGAAATTATTTTTCTGGTTCACCTTTGTCATCCGGCTTAGGTTGGATATCACGTTTATTATTTATCGACTTAAAAGCAACCGCATACATTTGAATTTGTTTCATCATAGCAGCTAAACCGTTTTTACGGGTTGGCGAAAGGTGTTTATCAATCCCGATCTTGCTTAAAAAGAATGGAGGGTTGTAAATAATTTCATCGGGTGTTTGACCTGAATAGACGCGGATTAGAATAGCAATCAATCCTTTGACAATAGCAGCATCGCTATCGGCTTCAAAAAAAATTTTTCCATCTTGCGGTTTTGCATTTATCCATGCTTGCGATTGGCAGCCGGAAAGTTTGTATTTATCCGTTCTCGTCGAATCATCAATAGGCGGCAACGCCCTTCCCAATTCGATAATGTGTTTATAGCGGTCTTCCCACTCTATATACTCTTCAAACTCTTTTACTATTTCGTTCTGCTTTTCGGATACAGTCATAATAAATATTTCTTGAAATGTTCGAACGAAATATTGTAAAAGTATTCCTACTTATCAAAAAGAGAGTGTATAGTTTTTAATCTGCTCAATTCAACCGCAAATAAATAGAATTAACCGGTAGTGTGAATTAGATTACAATAATTCGAAAATGAAGGCAAAAGTAATTATTCAAAAATTCATCAGCGT
>DYJK01000166.1 GCA_020723165.1 Melioribacter roseus
CAATATTCATCGGCAAGAAATTAGCAGAAAAATTATTCGTTAAACCGGGCGGTAAGGTTTTTTTATTCTCGATTAAAAACGATAAGCTGCCGTCAATCGATAATCCCCCTATTATAAAAGAATTTTTTGCAGCCGGAATTTTTGAAAGCGGAATTTCCGAATACGATGATCTAAGCGCCTATATCGGGATGGATGCGGCAAGAGAAATGTTCGGGATGACTGATGATGTGTCGGGCTACAATATTAAAGTAAGTGATATAAACAAAGTCGAAACGATTGCTGAAAAGATGCAAGATTTTCTTGGCTACCCTTTTTATGTTAGATCAATTTTCAAAGTCCACCAGAATATTTTTATGTGGTTAGAGTTACAAAAAAAGCCGATCCCGATAATTTTAGGATTGATAATTTTCGTTGCAGTCTTCAACATTATCGGTACACTTTTTATGATTGTGCTTGAGAGAACAAACTCTATTGGCATCTTACGATCGCTCGGTTTCAACAGAAAGAACATTATTAAAATGTTTTTGATAAACGGTGCATACATAACATTCTGGGGTGTGCTGGTTGGTAATCTATTAGCACTAATACTTAGCGTATTACAAGATAAGTTTGATATAATCTCTTTGCCAAATAAAATTTATTTCGTAACAAGAGTACCAATATCGATAGAACTGAATAACTATCTATTAATTACCGCAATCACTATTGTTATATCAATGACTGCGTCGTTACTGCCGGCTTGGATTGCATCAAAAATAACTCCATTAAAAGCTATACGGTTTGACTGATGATTGAATTTTTTATTGCACGCAGATATCTAAAATCAAAACACCGGTTGAATTTTATCACTATAATTTCAATCCTTTCTACACTTGGTGTTACTATCGGTGTTGCAGCTTTGATAATTGTGCTTTCGGTCTTCAATGGTTTTGGATCGCTTGTAAAATCAATACTTGTAAGTTTCGATCCGCATGTTAGAATCTCGGTTGTAGATGAAAAAGGTTTTGATAAAATAAAAATGGTAGAACAAGAACTACAGAAAAATAAAATGATCGATTCGTTCAATCCTTTTGTAGAAGGCAAAGTGATCATTCTAAATAAACAGTCTTATGAAATAGTTGATTTAAAAGGAACTTCAAATAAAAGCAGAGATTGGGGAGTCAGCACAAAAATCATCAGCGGCAAATATGATCTAGGTGAAGAAAACAATTCAAATAAAATTTTATTAGGTCTCCCGTTAGCGTTAAGACTTTCTGCACGCGTAGGCGATACAATTTATGTTACATCGGCTTATAATATTGAAAAGACAATTACTACCCTATCTATTCCGAACACAATGAAATTTATTGTTGCCGGACTTTTCGAATCGAACAACCGTGATTATGATGTCGGTTCGGTCTTTTCATCGTTAAAATCGGGACAAAGATTATTTGGATTAAGAAATAGAATCACCGGCTATGAAATTCGTTTAGAAGATATCGATGAAGCAGAAAATTTCAAAGAGGAAACATCGCGTGTTATAGACACAAAATATTTTTCAATTAACACCTGGTATGATCTTCACAAAGACCTCTACAATGTGATGATGATTGAGCGATGGGCAGCATATATCCTACTCTGCTTAATTATTGCCGTAGCAACTTTTAATATTTTCGCTTCGCTTACTATGACTGTCCTCGAAAAGAAAAAAGATATTGGCGTAATAAGAACAATAGGCGTAAACAAAAAATCGATCATAAAAATTTTCATGTTTGAGGGGCTGCTCGTAGGTATTATTGGAACATGTTTAGGAATAATTATCGGTTTAATTGTATGTTATTTGCAAATGGAATACAATTTTTATCCGCTCGATCCTACAAAATATATTATAAACGCAATGCCGGTTGAAATTAGGTTGACCGACATTTTTGCTGTCGGCTTAATGGCTTTAGTTTTATCGTACATTGCTTCCTTATACCCGGCAAAACGTGCTGCAAACACTATTATAATTGACTCAATTAAATATGAGTGAGTATGAACAATTTAATTTTAGAAGCGAAGAATATTAGGAAATCGTTTTTCAACGAAGAAGAAGAAAGATTGAACATACTAAAAGGTGTATCGTTAAATATAGAGAAAGGTAAAATCTCTGTTATTGTTGGTGCATCCGGTGCCGGTAAAAGCACGCTGCTGCATATTCTCGGCGGATTGGATTATCCCGATTCCGGCGAAGTCTATATCAACTCGACAAATATTTTCAAATTGAACGATGAAAAACTCTCAAAGTTCAGAAACGAAAAGATTGGATTTGTATTTCAATTCCATCATTTGCTGCCGGAATTCACGGCTTTAGAAAATGTAGCAATACCAATAATGATTTCAGGCATCCAGAAAAAGAAGGCGCTTCATAAAGCAGAGGAATTACTGAATACAATCGGGTTGAAAGAAAGAACTAACCATAAACCGTCGGCACTTTCCGGCGGCGAGGCACAACGCGTTGCCGTTGCAAGGGCACTTGCCAACAATCCCGAAATAATTTTTGCAGATGAGCCAACCGGGAACTTAGATTCTCAAAACAGCGAGTTGATGCACCAATTATTTATCGATTTGAAAAATAAATTTGGTGTAACGCTGCTTATTGTCTCTCACAATCCCGAACTAATAAAGATCGGTGAAAAAGTTTTTGAAATGAAGGATGGGAACATTCTTTAACCTCATTCCTTCCCTTTCAGTAATCCTGAGCATAGCGAAGGATCACCCCATCCCTCTCCGTCAAACTGAGCGACTCGGCTGAGCTCGCCGAAGCCTTGTCGAAGTTAAGGAGAGGGTGTTCCGAAGGAACGGGTGAGGTCTTACAAGTTCAACATTTCTTTCAAAATACTTCCCATCCCTAATTAAAGTTGTTGACAAAAAATTTCGTAAAGTTTAATTCCTACTCAGCGTTTTTACGGATACAGATGATGTTGTTAATACTACTAAAACTTCCGCCCTACCTACATACTCTCTCTCCGGATCCCGGGGCAAACAATTGTATGTTATTTATTTAGTTGAATACTTAACAAATAATTTATAAATACATTAAATGTGATGATATTAACCCGGGGAAACCATCCGCCAAAATTATTAGACCAGATAAGAATTTCTCTGCGTGCTAATCATTACAGCCCAAAAACTGAATATAGCTATATTGGCTGGATAAAAAGATTTATACTTTTTAATAATAAAGTTCATCCGGAAAAACTTGGGTCGGAAGCTATTAGAGATTTCTTAAATTATCTTGCAGTGAAGAGGCATGTATCTGCCGCTACACAAAACCAGGCACTAAACGGGGTTCTTTATTTATATAAAAACGTGATTAAAAAAGAGGTTGGGTGGATAGATGATATTAAGCATGCTCAGAGAAGAAGACATTTACCGGTAGTGCTAACAAAAGATGAAGTCAAAAAAATATTTAATAATCTTGAAGGCATTCAATTATTAATTTCAAAACTATTATACGGTAGCGGAATGCGTTTGCATGAATGTTTAAAGATTCGTTTGCATGATATTGATGTTGAATATAAAACCATAACAGTTCGCGATGGGAAAGGCGAAAAGGATAGGATTACTATTTTACCGGATAGTTTGATTGGCGACTTAAAAGTTCATTTGAGAAGGGCAAGAAATCTTTACGAAATTGATAGAAGAAAAGGCAATGTTGAAGTGCCGCTGCCATATGCATTAAGCCAGAAATATCCGAATGCTAGCAAAGAATTTAACTGGCAGTATTTATTTCCAGCAAAGAGTTTAGTTTATAATAAAGACGAGAAAAAATATTATAGAGTACACTTGCATGAAAGTACATTTCAAAAATCATTTAAAGAAGCCGTTAGAAAAGCCGACGTGCTAAAGCAAGCATCGCCGCATACTTTACGACATAGTTTCGCCACGCATCTTTTACAATCAGGTTATGACATTAGAACAGTTCAAGAACTTCTCGGACATCACTCTGTTAAGACTACAATGATATACACGCATGTATTGAATAGAGGCATTGGTGTTAGGAGTCCTTTGGACTAAGGATAATAGTTGAGAAAATTTTTCCGAAATATTAACCATATTTAAATGAAAAGGCGGGTCCAAATTACTTAGTTAAAAGGAGTTACAGAAATGGTTGTAAAAATATACGGTCAATAGAAAAGAAAAAAATAATAAACTAACAGCCGAAGAAAAGACTGCTGATTCGGCTCAAGTAATAGTTAGTTTCTCGGTAAAAAGTTTGCAGTAAAGTTAGGTTGGTCTTAAAAATATGGTTTCGTTTTCATAAATATTCAACCTGGCTTTTTAAAGCTATGGTGGCGGCTTGCTGGTTTTGTTTTCGTCACTAAGGTTTAATTCGGCAGTGTCGGTTTTGTTTCTTGTAAAAGTCTGTTGCTATAATATTTGTTTGTTGTAAAAGTTAAATTGTTCTTTGGTTATTGCTATAAGTGAAAGAAGTTCACTGGTAGAACGTAGGTTCAATGCAAAGTTTTGTCTGTTGTTTGGCGTGTAGTAATGTTTTTATTCTTTTTCAAAGCCGGGTTGTATTTTATTATTCTCAACCTACAAATAAACTAACAAGCACTCCAAGCAGACCGCATCTTCGATGCTGTCTGTAAAGTTGTTTTGGGCATTGGTTTTCAGAGTTGAGTTATCCTTTAAAGTGGGATTAATTAACAAAATAGATTTATAAAATAAGTTGCGTTGACAAAAGTTGCATTGTCGAACATGGGCGGCTGCTTAAGTGCAACACCGTTATGTGCAATTAAAATAGGTAATTATATGAAAGAAGAAATTGAATTAAATGCAATTAGAGATTCTGATATTGACTCATTTTTATCTAAGTATGATTTGCTTGAAAAATACATTTCTGGACAAATCCATTGCGTATGTTGTGATGAAGTAATTACTAAAAATAATTTGGGTGGTTTTTTTATTAAAGACGGTCAAGTACTTATGTTTTGTAATTTAACTGAATGTTTAGATTCCGCGGTGAATAATCATGGATGCTGAGATAATTAAAAAAATATTAGAGTTCCTAGCAAAGTACGGTATAACTGGCTTATTCTTCATAATTATAATTATACTTGTCTTTAAACCAGATAATGCAGAAAAACTTAAGGCTCTTATTCTTACTCCGACGTTTAGATTATTCAAATGGGGTTCCAAGCAATACATAAGCGCCAAAATAATATCTTATTCTTCTGAATTTTTATCCAATCAGATGAGGAAATACTTACCCAATTTACCGGAAGTTAAATTAAAAATTAAGTGGGTGTCATCAAGTAGTGATTCAATACTAAAAGAGAACAACACATTAATATTACGAATGGAAGAAACGAATGACCAGACTAGAAATACTTTTGCAGCAACTAAACTTGCATTACCTAAAATTATTTTACCAACACTTCGCCATAACCTTCAAGAATATGCTACCTGTGCAATAGATTTAGCCATTCTTCGAAAATTATCAGATAAAATTGGCAAGAGAGCTTTTCCTATTTATCAAAAATATTTCTTGTACCCAGAAATCAATAAACATCAATATGCTGCAAAGCTCTTAAGTAAATTAATAACAATTGATCAGAAGGGTATATTTGTCTCAATATTTCTTGATGAATTAGATAGATACGGCGAATATTTATATCGCAAGATTATTACAGAAGATAGGACAGATGAAATAGTAACATTTTTAGATTATCTAGTCAAAATTGCTGATAGACAAATAGGTGAAGATGTTCCGCTCGCTCATGATTCTAGTGAATTGAGAGTTGCAATGCTTTTACTCGCCAAAAGTCTTAAAGCTGAAACTATGGGCGTAAAACCCTATCTGAACAGAATTCAAAATTATGTTAAACGCGGTTACGAAATTATCTATGTTTATTCATATCCATCTGCGCGAGATTTTTTGCAAAGATTAATCAAAGCTCTTGAAGGTGAAACAAACATTCTTATTGAGAGAAGAAACAAAGTTGAAATGATTGATAAAGAAAACACAGACTCTACTCATGTCGGTGAAATAGTAAAACTTGGAATCGTTAAAATACATGATACAACAATATTGGAAGAAAAATTAGCCTCAATAAATATTAAAGAAGGGGATATTGTCCAAGGGACAATTATCGATGTATCAAAAAACACTACAATAGTAGATGTTCACGGAATAAATTGTTTTTTATCAAGGTATGAAAGTTCTTGGTGTTTTGTGGAAAGTTGCACTGAATTATTTACTGCAAACACAAAGCATGATTTTATGATTCAAACAATTGATAAATACTATAATAGGATTAATTTATCACGCCGCTTTCCAACTGATAATCCATTCAAGTCAAAGAACTTGCCAAAAGTTGATCAAGTTCTAGAGGTTTATGTCAAAGGGTCAATGTATAATTATTATGTGTGTCATTACAAAGATAACATTGAAATCAATGTACCATTTTCAGAAATATCATGGTTTCCTGATGATATTCTGAGTAATCATTTGATAGGAACCAAATGCACAGTAAAAATAATGGAAGTATCAGAAGAAAAAATGATTATTAAAGGAAGCATCAAAAGAACATCAATGGATCAATGGCATAAGTTACATAAGAAATATCCTATTGGAACTGAAATGATCGGAAATGTAGTTGAAATAAATCAAGACTATGTTAAGCTAAGTTTACCAGATGGTCTATTCGGAATTATTCCGAAGGAATCAATGTTAAAAGCTGGCTTTGAGTATAAAAATTTTCACAAAAATGTTGTAATTGGTCAAGGTATTGAGGTTGTAGTTTCAAAAGTATTCATTGAAAAAAGAAAAATAAGATTAGATCTCAAAAGAAATATTAATTGAAGCACATAACCTCTTTAATAAGTAAACAGTCAAGGGGTATAAAAAGAATAAAGACATT
>DYJK01000167.1 GCA_020723165.1 Melioribacter roseus
AATTCTATTAAAGGTTTGTTCATTAGTTTTTTTCAGCAATGATTGTAAAACATTTTTTTCTATAGCAGCATCAGTCGTAACAAAACCGAGCATTGTTGCCATGTTTGGATGGATCATTCCCGAACCTTTTGCAATACCGCTGATTGTAACTTCTATACCATCTATTAGAAATGAGGTTGATTCAGCTTTAAGAAATGTATCGGTGGTCATTATTGCATGAGCGGCATCTTTTTCATCTTCATCAACAAGAAAATTTTTAATTGAGCTTATCCCTTTCAAGATTTTATCCATCGGTAAGGGTTCGCCAATAACGCCGGTAGAAGCAACAAGAACAGATTCCGAACTTATACCTAATTCCTCTGCTGTTCTTTCGGCCATTAACGATGCATCAAAGTAGCCCCGTTCGCCGGTACAAGCGTTTGCGTTGCCGCTGTTTACTATTATAGCTTGTACAGTATTACTTTCCATTAAATGTTTTTTAGTAATTAGAACCGGTGCAGCTTGTACTTTATTTAATGTAAACACACCGGCTGCTGTTGCCGGGCAATCAGAATAAATTAAGGCCAGATCTTTCTTATATTTTTTTATTCCGCAATGTATTCCGGCAGATTTAAATCCTTGAGGTAATTTTGTTTTCATGTCTATTACTTCGCTTGATACGTTTTCTTCTTTGAACATTTTAACAATCCTTCTGTTTGATCAATGCCAAACATAATGTTCATATTTTGAACTGCTTGACCGGCAGCTCCCTTGATTAAGTTATCTATAGTGGAAATGATTGTTATTATATTTTCACTAATAGTAAAACCGATATCGCAAAAGTTGGTATATGTTACATTTTTCATCTCAGGGATCGAGGGATAAACGATCCTCACAAAAGGTGAATTTTCATAATATCTATTAAATGTTTCTATGCATAATTTTTCATTTACATTATTATCCACTTCTGCCTGGATAGTAGTATAAATACCTCTCGTTACCGGAAGAAGATGCGGTACAAAAGAAATATTCGCTTGAACATTACTAAATTTCTTTAGATACAATTTTATTTCCGGTACATGCTGGTGATTACCGACCTTGTAGGCACGAACACTTTCGTTCACTTCTGCGAAGATCATGTTTTCCGAAACCGATTTACCGGCGCCCGATGTTCCGCTATACGAAACAATACTCACAAATTCACCATTAACCAAATCATCCTTTAATAACGGAATCAAAGGAAGAAGAATGCTAGTTGGATAACATCCCGGATTAGCAACAATTCCGACATTTGCGATTTCGTTTTCATTCCACTCACTTAATCCATAAGCTACTTTATTTAATAGCCCCGGTGCTGAATGATCATGTTTATAATATTGCTTGTACTCGTTAACATCATCCAATCTAAAATCACCGCCCAGATCAATTACTTTAACACCGCTCTCATAAGCATTTTTGACAAACGGTATCGCTTGTCCCGATGGAAGTGCTATAAACAATAGATCAATTTCATTCAGCGCGGGCTCGTTAAAAGTCTCGATTTCCTTAGATATCATCCCTCTCAACAAAGGATGGATATCTTCGATTCTGCTGCCGGCAGATCTATTTCCGAATAAATTAATTATTTCAACATCGGGATGGTTAAGAAGTAATTTAATCAGCTCCAATCCCGAATACCCGGCAGCACCAACGATGCTTGTTCTAACCATACACTTAACTTATATTTTTAAGTGTATAATTATACATAATTACGTATAATTATGCAATACTACGTCTCTGATAATTTAAAATAAAAAACCCGGTCTGTGCCGGGTTAATCATTTATTGAGGTTGTGTTTTATAACTATTCTAATTTATTAGCGGACATTTCTCTACCTCCCTGGTATAGCGTAAGCCCGGTGCATTTGCCTTCAGCATCTTTGTTAAACTTTAATTTAGCTTCTACAACCTTAAGAAAATAAGTATCCTCCGATTCGGGGAATATTTCAAATTTGGGTTGTCCGGTTGCTTGAGTAAAAAGCTGTTCACCATCAAGTGTTACTGTAATTATAAAATCAGGCGCTAATTGATATTCCCCTACATACAGTTTCATAATTTCCACACTTACTTTAACCGGTTCCGGTTCTTTAACCTCAATTCCCATTTCCTTTAGATATTTAATAGCGTTTGTATTACGGGGATTCAATTCCAACGACTTCTTATAATGTACAATTGCCGAATCTTTAACACCTTTCTTAAACCACGCTTCACCATAGCTATCATAGACATTGGAAGATTTGGGAAATTGAATGATATTCATTCTGAATACAGAAAGTGCTTCATTAATCATGTTTTTATTCAATAATTCATAGCCGAGATTATTCATATCGTTTTCTGAAAGAAAAAAATTCTCTTTATCATCTTTCAGTTCTGCAAAAACTTTTTCTGCTTCTTCAATTCCATCCTCGTTAATTACATTATAAATGTATTCTGCCAAAGTTCTTTTGGGATTAAAAGTTTCCTTGCCATATAGAATGTTTAAAACCTGGTTTGTCATTTCAATTAGAGGTGCGCCGCCGGCATTGCTGAACATTGCTACAAACTGTCCCTTTTGCAGTATATAATAACCGATCGTATTAAATCCATTAATACCACCGCCGTGTGTTATAACTTTAAGTGAGTCCATTCCATCGAAGTATTTATCAATTGCCCATCCATAACCATAATATGCTTTACAGAATGCTTGAATGTACCCGGTAAACAATTTATCCCAGGAATCCTTCTTCAGGATTTTATCCGAATAAAATGATTTATTCCAAATGAATAAATTTTCAACGGTTGAATAGAGAGATCCGGCTGCATATGGAAGCGACATATCCAAAAACGGTGCGTTACGGTAACCGGTAAAAGTTTTTTCATACCCGGCTGCACGTTTGGGAAGAATATCATTACTCCAGTCATAACCGGAATTATTCATTCCAAGCGGAGTGAATATTTTCTCTTTTAATAATTTATCATATTTCATTCCCGTTACTTTTTCCAAAATAGCTCCTAAGATAAAGTAGCCGGAATTGTTATAAACGAATCGTGAACCCGGTTCAAATTCAAGATCGCCGCTACAGTATTCTTTTACAAAATCATCCGGGGCATAAAATTTCCTGGAAACTTTCTCAGCAAAATCCGGTTGACTAGTATAGCTTGGTATTCCCGATGTATGGGTCAGCAGCATATGAATTGTAACTTTATCACCGGTATCTTTTCTATAATAAGGAAGATACTCCGATAATTTTCCGTCCAGTTTAATCTTTCCTTGTTCAATTTGCTGCATAATTAAAGTAGCTGTAAACTGTTTGGTTATTGAACCGAGCCGGAATTTTGTTTCAGGCGTATTTGCAACTCTCCACTCCATTTGAGCATTGCCATACCCCTTTTGGAATATCGTTTCATTATCATCTGCAACTAAAACCGATCCGTTAAAAAGACGAAGATCATGATATTTTGAAATTAGTTGGTCAATTTTTTCTTGAATGGTTTGAGCCGGAAGGTTAACAGCAAAAAGCATTAAAAACAAAACAGTAATTTTTTTCACTTTGCATCCTCCTTAATTTACACCAATTTAGATGGGTCACTATTGGAAAAAGTTACAATAACAATTCGATCGAAAATATTTTATTGTACTATCAAAATATTGTTGTAAAATTTCTCTAAATATTTCAAGGGTTGCTGTATCCAAAACCGGCGACAAACTCAGGATCAACTTCCATAACCGAGGATTTAAAATTATACGTTCCAAAGAGACCGAGCCCACCGGTTACATTAGAAAATTCGGGCTGGTAGGATCTTAAAGAGAATTCATCCAGGAAGGTTTGTTGCGCAGAATAATAAGCTGCAAGATTTTCATCTAATATTAAGAGTCGAAAGACAACATTTTCAATTGTATACGATTTCTTGTTGATACCCTCACTGGCAATTTCCCTCATCGCCCTATTGATTGTTGTTGAATCGATGTTAAGCGTTGAACTCCCGACATATATACCTGGATAGACCGGTAAATAACCGGATTGGTTTATGTATGTGCGTGGTATCTTTTTTGTATACCTAGTTTTAACATTGTTAATTTCTTTAGTATAAACTATCGCAATCTCCGGAAAAAAGTAAGCATTGCCGATATCCTGACTTTGAAGAGTACCCCATGAAAATTCTATAGAACCATTAATAAGGTTCTTAGAGGTAAATTTTCTAGATGCAAAACCGCTAAGGCTCATAAAAATACTGGTTTGTTCAAATGTAAATGTTTCCGAGGTAAGGGTTTTTCCATCAGGTAAAAATGCTTCTATTTTTATTGGTCCATAGTGGTTCGGCTGAAAATTACTTAAATAGAAATATTTCATCGGTTCGTTATAACGTGATGTATCTGTTCTTGCCGTTATTGTATCTTTCATAACATATTGTTTGCCGTTAAATGTAAGCACTACCGAAGCATTATTTATAAACGGGTCTTCGGTATTTGAATAAGGATCGTATCCTTCAACATCATAAGTGTGGGAGAGAGTTGCAATTTGATAGGCGGTATCACTTCTAATAATACAATTTAGAACATATATGTTTTTAAAATCACTTTTCGGACTAACCTGTTCATCACAAGACACTATAAACGGGATCGAAATTAAAATAATTAAAAAAGTCTTTCTCATAGTTCAACCTTTATAGTTGCCGAGGGGAGAAACGGAAGCATGTCAACTCTTTCACCGGTTGTTCTTTTTATGTAAAAAAGATTTTTCCGGTTATATGCATTCATCACACTTATATCAGCACTTATTTTAACTTTTCTAACTCTTATTTTTTTTGTTAGACTTAAATCAAGACGATGATAATCAGGAAGCCTCTCTATGTTGCGATCACCTAATATTGTAAACGGTAAATATGATTCAAGCAGATTGTTGTAAACCGATACATCATCAATATTAAGCTTCTCATAGTAACCGGCAATCTGTGTAAACGGCAGTCCGGATGAATAAGTCCAGGCAGCACTTGCAATCCAGCCATCGCCAAAGTCATACTCGGCAGAAAGATTAATGGTGTGGCGTGAATCGTAACGTGGAAAATATTTTTCGCCATTTACTTCCTTAAATGACCAAGATAAAGTATATGCCGCCGTAATATCGATAGGGAGGTGAATATACCGAGATTGAATTTCCAAACCGTATGCTTCTCCCTTACCGGGAATTAAATCTTTATCATCGCTAAAAAATTTTCTTTCATTAACTATTGCCAGGTTTTTTACTTGTTTATAATACGCTTCTGTGTTGATCGAAAAAAATCTGGATGGATTGTATTCAAGTCCGGCTATATAGTGGAGTGAATTTGACGGCTGAAGATAAAGAGGGGTAATAATCCACGGTTCAAAAATTGTAACTATCTCATTTTCATCCGAGACTGTAATTAGGTCTTGCGAAAAAATTCCCCATGAAGCTTTAAATGCCAGTTCGGGTATAAAGCGGTAAGTAAAACTTGCGCGCGGTTCTATAAATGTTGCTTCTCCACCTCCGGCTAACCTTGTAAGTTCGGCGTGTACACCGGCATCCGCACCAAAATTTTGGAGACGCATAAATTTGTACCTTACATATGCACTGATATTTGTTCCCTTAGAACCCAGATCGTTTTGCTGACCACGGTAATTGCTTAGAAGCAGTATAGATTTTAGTTCAAATATTTTAAATCCACCGTTCAATTCATCTTTATTATCATATACATAATTAAAATCCATTCTCATAGTTAAATCTTGAATTTCGTTGTGGACCGATTTACCATTAGATAAATTTGGAATTATCTCGCCTTTGAATTGAGCCGTTGAGATTTCAATTTGATAATATAGGGGAGAATCCGAGATTTGAAAATAATTGAAGCTGATCGATTTATTACTCCATTTGAAATCTTCCCTCAGCGGATTGTTATTCATTATTTCATCATTGCTAATAAATGTGCTGAATGTAAATCTTGCATCTTTTATAAAGTCGTCGTTCGAATAATTAACCTTAAAAAAGAAATCATAAAAATCCGCCGGCAAAGAATTGTTATTACGAAACTTTTTAAGAATTTCGTCCGAATAATTTTTTCTTCCACTTAGTATAAACGAACCATGCGGAATCGGTCCCTCAACAATTGCCTTTGCCGTTAAAAGACTAACGCTTGCTTTGCCTGAAAAGTTATTTGCATTTCCATCACGCGTAACTACTTTTAATACTGATGAAAGCCGTCCGTGATAATCGGCCGGGTAACCTCCTTTATAAAATTCCAGCGAGTTGACCATATCCGGGTCTATTGCACTAAAAATGCCAAGTGCGTGATATGGATTATAAATTGTTACGTTGTCGAGTAAAACTAAATTTTGATTACTGTTACTTCCGCGTACATAATAACGCGATGATAAATCGCCGGTAGTCTGAACACCGGGTAAACTTTGAAGTGATCGGAATATATCCAGCTCAACTCCCTTAGGAAGATTCTCGAGATCGCGGATAGTAATTTTTTGCAGACTTAAATCCGTTGCATTTTCTTCGCGGTATTTTTCTCCAATAAGTTCTATTGTCTGCAGCTCAAAACTGGAAGGAGTCAGTTTAACATTTACGTCCTTTACTTTAAATTTGGGCACATTTACAACAACAGATTTTGTTTTATATCCCACATAAGAAAATACAATGGTAAATGTATTATTTTCCGGCAACGACGCTAACACAAAATAACCGCGGAAATCTGTACTTGTGCCCCTATTCAATTCTTTGACAAATACATTGGCATATGGCAATGCTTCACCATTGGATGAATCGGCAACAAATCCGCGGACAATTCCCCTATCTTGG
>DYJK01000168.1:0-157 GCA_020723165.1 Melioribacter roseus
TAAAGTATAATGATTATTTTATTGGAACTGCGGTTTCATCAAAAGATGGATTGAAAAGTCAATTCCCCCGAACGTTTAGAACGCAAGAAATAAAATTGGCGTGACCACCCCCGGCTAAAGCCACCCTCCTAACCCGCTCCGCCTTGCGGAGCGAGGC